>JANPGE010000307.1:0-33386 GCA_031423805.1 Segetibacter sp.
TCTTGTCTTTGTTCATACTCATTCATAATGATTTTATGTGAGTATCAACATTTTATGTCAAAGAACTATGAAAACTGTTACCTATGTTCTGCTACACTAAAAAGTGTAACCTATGTATTGCTATTTATCATTTAGGGTTTAGGGTTTAGGGTTTAAGGTTTTTGTCCTAGCGGGGTCTCCTGCAAGGGACCCCGCTTTGGGTAATTGATATGAGGAAAGTGCTTAAAAATGAATTGGTAAAAAACCATCCATTTTATACTTTTAATAATATCTTGGAGTACTATAGTTATAGTCTTGCCAATAATCCGCTGACTACAATTTTCCCCTTAGCATGATGATACACGTTTGCAGATGAATATCCCTTCTTTAAATTATTCTGCCAAACCATCAAGTTTCCATTGTTTAAACACAAGGATTACCGAATCTGATAGCCTTGCATGCTTGAAGGGCATAAATCCCCTATCATCGGGATTTTTTTCTATACGGCTGATTATATCATCAATATTTTCTTTAGCGCTTTCATAAGTATCCAACGGTTTTTTACGGCCGTTGGGTGGAAAATGGCATGGTGTACATTTGTCGGCTAAAAGTGGCTTTACATCTGTTATGTACATTGTTTTTGCTCCTAATTTAACTGATGCTCCTTCGTCTGTGGCGGTAACTTTTTTGGTAGAGCTACAAAACTGAAAAAAAAATACACCAAATATAAAAGTCATGGTTATAAAGAATTTTTTCATGTAGTTGATTTATTGAGATTGATTTTATTTAATACATGAATATAGTAAAAAAGTGTCAAAGCAGGTATTTTTTGAGCATAAACAATAAACAAAATGTAGTTGACAGATTCGCTGATAATTTGGGTGGTTGTAAGTAAACGGTTGGAGAGCTTTAATTCCCTCCAATATTTTACGAAGAGCTTGTATTTGTACTGCCCGAAAAACAGGCTATCTTTTCAATTGGTTAATTGGAGTTTGTCATGATATACTTGTACAACCCTATGTAATGTGCGTTCGTTTTTCATTTTCTATAATGGAGTCTATAAAATCGTTGATCATATGTTCTTTTAAATCAGCATACCTTTTCTGTCCTGATTTGCTTTTTACTGCTATGAAAGTACTTTCATCTAGACTCACTATTTGCAAAAAAAACTGCTGTAAGCTACCCTTTGTGCGTAGTCATTTATGGTATGGTTCCGTATCAAAAATACTAATAGTTGCCGTGTTTTGGATAAGGCAGTCCCTTGGTCAGATTAGCTTCTGGGCGGTAGCAATGTGACCTGTCTATATGCCTGACTTGCAGCGATGGCTTGTCAGAAATTTCATGTCTTGTTGCTAAGAATTAAAATCTGTGTCCAACTTTTTGAAACTGCAAAAGATGAAATTTTGTAAGGTGTTAAATGGGGTTAAATGATCAACGGTTATACACTTTATTTTATTGAAATATTTCTTTAGCCTTTCGGTCATTGATGTTTCATTGTATTGTTTTATTTCTATACCGCTACATTTTTTTGGACCATCTTCTGAAAATGTACCTATGACTAAAACACCCGATGCAGTTATGCTATGCTTTATTGTTGCAACATAATGTTCAATTTCATTTTCTGTTGTAAGGAAATGAAAGGCTGCTCTGTCATGCCAAAAATCATATTGCTCCGTAGGGGTAAAAATGGCAGCATCTGCAACTATCCATTTTACCATTTTTGCTTTTTCTGCAAGTCTTGCTTTTGCTTTATTTAATGCAGCTTCCGAAATATCTAAGACGGTAATATTTTGATAACCCAACTCTAATAAGTTATCAACGAAAAAACTATCACCGCCACCAATGTCAATAATAGCGGCGGTTTTAGCAATATTGTATTCCTGTAGAAATTGTAAGGAAATTATGGGTTTGGGTTCGTACCAACTTACTTCATTTAGGTTTTTGGTTGCAAATACATTTTCCCAATGTTGTTTTCTATTTTCCATAATTATTTATTAAAGCAATCAAGAGATATTTTTTTCTTTTGTAAAATTAATAATTGAAGGTCAACCCTGCACCAAAACCCATGTCGCTGTCATAATGTGTACGAACAGAAAAGTTACGACCAAGGATGTAATTAAATCCTGCCATATATTCTTTGTCTGTGTTAACCATAAAAGCAAAGCGTAGTCTTTTTGTTACAGGAATATCTTCTCTCATTAATTGCAAACGAACAATGCCATCAGTAAATATTTCTGTCTGAAAACGAACCAACATTGGCAATGTATAATTTACACCTGCACTGATTACTGCCCGGTTATCCTTTGTGTTGGCTTGACCAAAAATATTTTTTTCCTGTTCGTCAATGCCCATTTTTCTGTAACGCCAGTCAAAGCCAACAAAAGGCATCAGCCATTGCATTTTGCCTAAGTATCTGCCCACATGAGTTTCAGTTTCGTAGCCATGCATGTCGTGATAACCCAAACGCCATTCGCTGCCAATACTCCACCGGGTATTTTGCAACATCATTTCTCCGTCATTGCCATTTGTGGCAATATCGTTTTGAAACATAAAGTGCATTTTTCTGTCGTCTGCAAAAAGTTTACGCTGTGCCAGTTTAGGATTTGGAATTAATGGATTAGGTGCCTGGTTTTCATAACTAAATACCCTGCCCATGCCACTCATCATGTGGTACAAAATATGGCAATGAAAGAACCAATCGCCTTCAACATTTGCATAAAATTCTAAAGTGTCAGTTTCCATTGGCATGATGTCAATGATATTTTTTAAAGGAGCATAATCGCCTTGTCCGTTTAGCACCCTAAAGTCGTGTCCGTGCAAATGCATAGGGTGGCGCATCATTGAACCATTATAAATAATTAATCGCAAATTTTCTCCTTTCTTAACCAATATTTTATCTGCCTCTGAAACTACTTTGTTGTTCATACTCCATACATACCTGTTCATATTGCCTGTTAATTCAAACTGCAAAACTTTTACAGGTGCTTCTGGTAAAGTGGTTTTTGTGGGAGACTTCAACATGGTGTAATTCAGGGTAACAATATCAGAAAGTTTGTTGCTATTGTAATCATCTTCTGTCATTTTCATATTGTCCATTTTGTCGGCAGATTTCTTTTTTGCTTCGCCTGTAATTTCAGGATACATTACCACATTCATATCCATTTGGTTAAGGCTCATACGCATTCCCATGTCGTCCAAATCTCCATTCATTTTCATCATGCCGTTCATCATCTTCATACCTTCAAAATATTTCAACCGTGGCTGTGGCGATACAAGTTGTTTGATACCATTACCAATATAGTACGATGCTGAATTTGTTCGGTCTTCGGTAGTTGCCAAAAATTCAAAAGCTGTGTTTTCGGCTGGGATGGTTACAACTACATCGTAAGTTTCAGATACTGCAATAATTAATCTGTCAACTTCTACAGGCTCTACATCGTTTCCATCGCTGGCAACAACTGTTATTTTTCCACCTGCATAAGTCAACCAAAAATATGAGGATGCTCCACCGTTTGAAATACGTAACCGTACTTTGTCGCCTGCCTTTAATTGCTTTCCATCAATGCTTGTAATGTCGGTACTTGGGTTGCCGTTCATTAAGATTTTATCGTAATAAACATCGCTTACATCCATTGCTAACATTCGCTTCCATTCGTTTTTTAGTTTGGTTTTAAAATGCCCTGCCTTAATAGCTTCGCCATAGCTTTGTGTTGCATTTTTTTTAATGGCAAACCAATCAGAAGCGTTGTGTAACATACGATGCACATTCTCTGGTTTATAATCTGTCCATTCACTTAATACAATTGGTACTGTAGGTAAATCATCAATGCCTTTTCTAAATGTTGAAGCCTCACCCTCCGCCCTCTCCAAAAGAGAGGGAACTTTTTTAAGCATTACAAAATTACCATACATTCCAATTTGTTCTTGCAAACCTGTGTGGCTGTGATACCAATGTGTGCCGTGCTGTATAATTGGAAACCTGTAAATATGTGTTGTATGCGGCTTGATGGGCATCTGTGTAAGATTAGGAACACCATCTTCTTTGTTGGGTAACATTAATCCGTGCCAATGCAAAGATGTTTCTTCGTTTAATTCATTGTGTACATAAATTTCTGCTGTGTCGCCTTCGGTAAATGTAAGCGTAGGCATTGGTATTTGTCCATTTACTGCAATGGCTCTTTTTTGTTTTCCTGTAAAATTTACAATGGTATCTTTTACATATAAGTCATAACGAACCAAACGGGCTGTGGTGTTGTTGACAATCGTTTTGGTAGGACCTGCTTTTTTCAGGGCAGTATTGTTAACAGTATCCATCTTTTTAGGAATTACTGAATTTTCTTTTACCAACTTCATTCCACACTTGGGGCAGTTGCCCGGTTGCCTGGCATGTATTTCAGGGTGCATTGGGCAGGTGTAATTAATTGCCTGCGTTTGCATTATTTCTTTTTTCCCCATCTCCATGCCTTTCATGTCTTGCGCATGGGCAAGGGTATAAAAGGCAAGGGTGAAAATTACAATTGCTATATTTTTCATTTTTTACTTAATACTAATTTAAACTAAAAATTAATATAGATATAATAGATGCACCTTGAAATAAAGAAATTATCATCAATGAAATACACTGAAATAATTGATGATAATTTCTTTCAAAAAAAAATTCGAATATTATTTGTCTGAATTATTTAATATTTATTATTAAAGAACCCTCTCCCTATGATTTCTTTTCTAAGGGCATTCCACATTTGGAACATTTACCCGGTTTAAAACTGGTAACTTCCTGATGCATAGGGCAAACATACATAGCTGAAGCGTCCATTTTTTTCATTTTGTCGGTACACATTTTTCCGCTCATGTCCATACAATCTCCTTCTTTCATCATCATTTTTTTTCCGCTTTTCATTTTGCATTCTCCGTTTGTCATACAGGTAGTGCCGTTTTTCATCATCATGTCTTTTTCCATAGGCATCATTTTACCACCTTTCATTACCATCATTTTACCATCTTTCATCATACAACAATCTTTCATCATTGTAGAATGCTTCATTTTGGATGAATGCTTGTGTTTTTGTGCATTTGCATTAAAAAAAACAGTTACTAAAAATATGGCTAACAGGGTAGCCATTTTTACTAAAAACATTTTTTGAACTTTCATAATAATTACATTTTTTTTCTTCAGTACCGCTGTTGACCGGTGCTTCAGTTTCGCTGTTGCCCGTTTTAATTATTTTTTTACTTTTAAAAAACTTGCATTGATGGCTACCACAATTGTACTTACCGTCATTAAAACTGCACCGGCGGCCGGGCTTAATAAAATGCCTTGTTTGTACAAAACACCTGCTGCCAATGGCAATGCAATAAAATTGTATCCTGTAGCCCAAATTAAATTCTGAATCATTTTACGGTAAGTAGCTTTGCCAAATAAAATAAGGCTCACAATATCTTTTGGGTTGCTGTTTACTAAAACAATACCTGCGGTTTCTGCTGCAATGTCGCTACCGTTACCAACTGCAATACCTACATCTGCAATTGCTAAAGCCGGTGCATCGTTTACGCCGTCACCTGTCATGGCTACAAACTCGCCTTGGGCTTGCAGGTCTTTTATTTTGTCTAATTTTTGATGTGGTAATACTTCGGCAATAAAACTATCCATGCCTAAAGTATCACTTACGCTTTTTGCTACTTTGCTGTTATCGCCTGTAAGCAGAATGGATTTGATATTGTTTTCTTTCAGTGTCTTGATTGCTTCGGCAGATTCAGGACGGATTTTATCTGACAAAGCTATGTAACCTGCCAACTGATTATTGACAATTACAAACACAACTGTTTCCGTATCATTGGGAGTAAATCCATCGGGTATTGCTATATTTTTTTCTTTTAAATATCCCGGACTTACTACCAATACTTTTTTGCCTTCAACGGTTGCTTCAACACCCTTACCTGTAATGGCATTAAAATTTTCTGTTGCAGGAATGGCGATGGATAAATCTTTTACTTTTTGCAAAATGCCTGTTGCAATGGGATGTTCTGATTTTTGTTCCAATGCTGATGCAAGGCGGATGATTTCATTTTCGTTCAACCTCACTCCTAACCCCTCGCCAAAAGAGAGGGAGACAATTTTTGATACTTCAAACCTCCCTACGGTTAATGTGCCTGTTTTATCAAAAACAATGGTAGTTATCTTTCTTGCATTTTCAAATGCTGTTCTGTTTTTAATAAGCAACCCATTTTTTGCTGATAATGCTGTAGATTTTGCAACAACCAACGGAACCGCCAAACCCAAAGCATGAGGGCAACAAATCACAATTACTGTTACCATCCGTTCCATTGCAAAAGCCAATGATTGCCCTGTGAGGTACCAATACAAAAATGTGGCAATACCTGAAACCAATGCAATAATGGTAAGCCATCTTGCTGCCTTGTCTGCTAATAGCTGCGTTTGTGATTTTGATTTTTGTGCATCGTCTACCAACTTTATAACCTGCGATAAATAAGAGTCTTTTGCAGCATGAGAAACTGTAATTTTTATAGAGCCGTTGCCATTGATTGCACCTGCAATTACTTTATCGCCTTTTACTTTTTGTACTGGCTTGCTTTCGCCTGTAAGCATACTTTCGTTGAGGTAGCTTTCACCCTCTAATATTATTCCATCTGCCGCCACTTTTTCGCCTGGCTTTACTAAAATAATATCGTTCTCTTTTAATGTGTCGGTCTTTACATCATGCACCATATTGGGCATTACCATGTGTGCATCGGCTGGCATTAACTGCACCAATAACTCTAATTCTTTTGATGCACCTGCAACGGATTTCATTTCTATCCAATGCCCCAAAAGCATTATTAAAATTAGCGTTGCCAACTCCCAAAAAAAGTCCATGCCCTGCAAACCAAATACAATTGCTACGCTGTAGATGTAGGCAACTGTAATAGCGAAGCCAATCAAAAACATCATGCCGGGGTTCTTTGCTTTTACCTCGTCAACCAACCCCTTCAAAAAAGGAAAGCCACCATAAAAAAATACAACGGTTGATAAAGCAAACAGGATGTATTGCGACCCTGCAAACTGCCAATCAACTTTTATAAAATGTTGTATCATGGTTGATAGCAACATGATGGGAATAGTAAGTATAAGCACTACGTAAAACCGTTTTTTAAAATCGGCAATCATCATGGCATGATGGTTATGCCCCGCCATGCCCATTGATGGGTTTGCTCCATGCGGCATATTGGCATGATTCATTTCTGTATGAGTATCGTGTGCATGGTTCATGATTTTTGTTTATTAGAAACGAAGAAGTTGTTGAAAAACAATATAGTTTTTCAGATAAAAGCAGGTGCTACAAAAAATATTATAGCACCTGATAAATTAGTTATTGCTTTATCTTTTCTACAGTCTTTCCGCAAGTAAGCATCATAGAACCGTAGTAAGGGTTCTTTACTTCGCTTTCTTTGCTTAACCAATTTGCTCCTTTACCATCATTTGCCATAGGGCAAAATTGGTAGTAAACAGTTTCTGTAGGTTTTGCAACTTTTATTAACGCATACATATTTGTTGAAAGGCTCATAAAATGGTCTCTCTGATGGGCTATGTCTTTGCTGCTGCTTATGTGTTCAGCATCTTCTTTTAACCCGTTTAAAACTTTCATCCAAATGGTGTGAACATCCATTGATAATTTTTCCATTTTAACTGCATTGATAGCTGTTTGCAAATCTTTTGCTTTTGCAGATGCAACTGTTCCATCGGTTCTTACCAATGCGTCTTTTAATGAAAAATAGCTGTCAAAAACTGCGGTCAACTGGTTGGTTTCTTGTGTTGCATTTACCATGCCATCATGCTGATTATTGGTATGGTTTTGCAGGGTAGCCATTGTGTCTTTTGCAGGTTGAGTAAGCATGGCAGTTTTTTTCTCTCTGTCGTACTTGCAGCATCCTGGCAATTTATTGTAAGCTGCATCGGGTGCAAGAAAATTTTGATTGTCGTAACCTGCCAGGGCTATATTTTTTAAAACAGCATCCAATTTGGTTTTCATACTGTCGTAAGTGATGATAGCCATTTTAGATTCCTCGCTCCAATCGGCTTTCGATATTTTCTTTTTGCTTGCGGCTTTTTCAATAGTGGCTTCACACATGCCGCAGTTACCATACACTTTTACGGTTTCTGTTTTGGCATTACTAATTTGAGATAGACAAACTGTAGTTGATAATAAAGCAACTGCTGTCATTAAGTTGATTGATTTACTCATGATTTTATGATTCTTTTTGAAATTGATTTCGTGAACTCCATTTCATTTCTTATGAATTATTTTTTTTGAATAGTAATATGTAGTTATAGCCGATACTGTTGAATAGTGCCGGCAAAAAATAATACTGATATTATATCAAATTAAAAAAACGCAGTGGAGTGTGTAGAGCCGCTCTCTTGGGATTTTGGGCGGGACGTTAGATAAAGGAAAAGTCAGTGCTACCGATGTTCCCTTAAAGCTGAAGTCAGCAACGGGAGTAAGTAACGCAGGAACATCCAAAAATGGAATGTATTGTGCCGTTGCACTTTTTGGGTGTTCGGTCTTAAGTTTTATTTGTTTGTGTTCGTCTTTGCAGCAACTACCTTTCTTCTCCTTCATGCCGCATTTGCCACATTCCTTATCTTTCTCATGCTGCCATAAACTCCAGCCAACAAATTCGTTCATGCAATAATGCATGTGAATTGTTGTACCCATAGTTGCAGAACCATAGATCAGAAGAAGTAATATAACGACAATTTTTTTCACTATTGCAAAGGTATTCTTTAAATGGACTTCTAACTATACCATACTTGCCAACATTATGCCACCCATGGCAATCATTAAGGCATCTTCAATAATTGTTACGGTACTCATGGGTAATTTGAATACTTCACCCAAACAGGCACATTGTATTTTTCTTTTGTTTAACACACTTTGTAATACTCCGATTATACTAATTGTCATTACTACCACCGTAATAATATTTATAAAAACGGGTTTAAAATTGGTAGCATAAGCAATACCCAACGCCAGTTCAATAAAAGCATAGATATATCCCCATGCTTTTACTTTCCTTGCAACAATATCATACATGCTGTAGCTTTCAGCAAAGCCTTTGAGGTCCAGCATTTTAAAGAATGAAAAAGTTAGAAAGAACCCGGCCATAAAAACATTCATGGCTTGCATCCAATAAAATGTATTTTGATGTGTAGCTGAAATTATTGCAATGGTTGAAATGTAGGCGAAAATTAGCAAGATTGGTTTGTATGTGGCAAACCCAGCCTCACCCCTTAACCTTTCTCCAACGGAGAGAAGAGATGCCGCTTCGCCGTGTTCCATTGCCGTGATGGAATATTTTTTATCTAACGCATTTTGAAGGGTTGACAATGCAATATGTTTATCCATTGATATGGTTGCCGTTTGGTTGTCTTTTGAAACTTCCACTTCGGTAACATTTGGCAACATGAGTAAACTACTTTTTACTTTTGCTTCGCAACTTCCGCAAGTCATGCCTGTAAGTTTATAAGTATGTGTCATTGTTTTTTTGTTTGACACAAAGGTACTTTAGCTGTTTAGGGTAGCTATTGTGGAATTATGTATAAATGTTGTAAGATTTACAGTTCCTCTATGTTTTTGCGTTTGTTCTCCTTCAACGATTTATAATAGCTGGGTGTAAATCCTGTTACTTTTTTGAATTGGTTAGATAAATAAGCAACGCTGCTGTAGCCCAACTGGTCAGCAATTTCCGATAGACTTAGTTCGTCATAAACGATCAATTCTTTTACTCTTTCAATCCTTTGGGCAATAAAGTATTTTTCTATGGTTGTCCCTTCAACTTCTGAAAAAAGATTGCTTAGATAATTGTAGTCCTGGTGAATTTGTGAAGTGATAAATGCGGAAAGATTTGTTTTTATTTCTTGGTCTGTATGGTGAACTAATGTAACAATGGCGTTCTTTATTTTTTCGATGGTTTGACTTTTCTTGTCGTCAATGAGTTCAAAGCCTAACGATTTTAATAAAGTGTCCAAATGTGCTAATTGGGCTTTTGATAAATTTTCTTCAATTTCCACTTCACCCAAATTGACAGATAAGGGGCGTAACCCAATATTTTCCAATTGGGCTTTTACTACCATTTTGCATCTGCTGCAAACCATGTTCTTAATGTATAGTTTCATAATGTCTGTCCACCGTGTGATGAATTGTAAAATTACAGAAAGGTTGTGGTAATGTGTAGGACCGCCTGTTTGCCCCCGAAATTATCCTATCGTGTGGACACATTTTTAAGGCTTACGCTTTTTTGCACCAAAGGAGCATCGTGTTTATAGAAACAGCTATCTACAAAGGTTTTACAGGCTCCATAGGAGCCTCGTGTTTGGCAGCCGCAGGTTTACAGATCTATCCATTCAAACAAAAACCGCTCTTCATACGGCACAGCAAATTTTTGTAGAAATTCATGGTATTCTTCTTTAAATGTTTTCTTGCGATGATGCTCCTCCTGGTTCAAAACATATTTGCAGACCCGGTTTATTTGTGAATGCCCATAAGAAAAGACTCCGTAACCCTCTTGCCAATGAAATGTATTGGATCCCCAATGCTTGCTCCTGATAAAATCATTGCTTTCTACCTTAACCTCTTTTACAAAATCCGGAATGTAAACCGAAGGCTTAATGCCTGTAAAAATGTGTACATGATCATGCATCTCGCAGTGGCGGGACCGCTAACATCTTTGCATTTCGTGCCTGAACAAGGGAAGTGATGTATTTATGCAACTCTTCTTTGTGCTTTTTGGGAATAAGGCTTTCACGCCCTTTTACGGCAAAAAAAACTGTAGATAAATTTGTGAGAACGTACCAGGCATATATTGATTAGTTTACTGAAAGATACATCGTTACAAAACACGTGGTTTCCCACAGGGCGGGACAGGCTACGTTGGAGCCTTAAATCCCTTCTTTCATATACCTAAATAATTATTGTAAAGACCCTACAAATTGCTGTTGGTCATAGAAAACAATGTTGATTATAAAAAAAAAGGTACTTATCTAACTTCCCTCATCATGCTACTATTCGCTTTATTATACGCAAGTTATGTGTACGCCTGCCGGTATCAACATTTACAATTCCCATATTATCAATACCATCAATTCTTACTTTACCTGATGCATGTATAATAGTACTGCTATCTAACAATAACCCAACATGGATAATATTGCCTTCCTCATTGTCAAAAAAAGCTAAATCGCCGCATTGTGCTTCTTGCAGAAAACCAATAGCTTTGCCCTGTTTAGCCTGTTGAGCCGCATCTCTTAAAAGATGTTTACCAAAACATTTGTACACCAATTGTGTAAATCCGCTACAATCTATACCGAACACTGACCTGCCACCCCACAGATAAGCTGTGTTGAAAAATGAATAGGCCAATTGCCTTACATTTTCGGCATTCCATTTATGGGACAACGTTTTTAGTAAAACCCCATTATACTCTATAATATAATGACCAACCACTGCCTTGTTATTTTGCAGAAATGACAAATCACAACCCATTGGTATAAATGCATATTGTCCGTTTATACTTATTTTATTCATCCATTCGCCTGCCAAAATAATATTGTCATTCATGTCTTCTGCAAAATCCTGCAATTGTGCACTCTGACACCAGCCAATATAATTATCACATTGAATCCTGATTTTAGTAAAATCTCCTTCTTTCAATAATATTTCTCCTATTTCACCAAATAGCAATTGACTAACCATTTCGCTACGGTGAGATGGTTCTGCACGGAGCGGAGCAACAGGAACAAGACAAATACAATTCATTTTATCAGTATTTTATTTTTAAAGCCTCATATCTAATATCTAAAATATAGCATCTAATATCTACTCCCTAAACTCATTATGCAGATTGCTTCGTCGTACCTCCTCGCAATGACGGGACATCCGACATCATAAATGCAACACTATACACCTAACTATTAATTCATAATGCGGATTGCTTTCCCGAAATACGGGAGTGCCTGTCGTACCTCCTCGCAATGACGGGACATCCAACATCTAAAATCTAATATCTACTCTTTCATCACTCCCCTATCAGCTTATCCAACTCCAAAGCAAAACGCTGACGGGTTAGTTGCATATTAAACATCTCGTAACGATGTTTTGAATTATCAATAAATATTGAAGCAGGTATAGCGCCGTTCCATTTACTTTCAATAATCGGGATAAAGACATCTGCATTGGTTTCATTTAAAAATACCACTTCTCCATTATAACCTTTTTTCCTTACAAATTCTGTAAGCCGTTTAGGATAAGAGGCAGGGAAATCGAGGCTTACCAGTATAAGCTTAACAGCAGTGTTACGGGTTGCAATAATACTGTCAAAATAAGCAAGCTCCCTTACACAAGGGCCACACCATGTTGCCCAAAAGTTTACAATAGTTGGCCCATGGCTAGTATCCATCATCGCTTTTACATCAGCAGCTATTACTTTGCGTATGTAAGTTGTGTTAGAAGATCGCTGTTGTGCACCAACCAAACAAACCGACAGTTGAAATATTAATGTAAAAAGTATTTTTTTCATTTTCCAATTTTCTCATTTTCCCATTATCTAATTTTCTTCAGGTTCAAGATCCTTCTCCTTAAATCCCCATTCGGTCATTAGTTGATTTTGTTGCTGTTCAGGCAAAGACATGTGGTCATAATGACCTGCCTGTTTTTTCTGACGGTAAGCTTCATAAATGGAAACGGCACATGCAACAGAAATGTTGAGGCTTCTGATAATACCAACCTGCGGTATCACAAAATTGCCATCGGCCAATGCTCTTATTTCTTCGCTTACGCCAAAAGTTTCATTGCCAAACACCAATGCTACACTACTTGTAAAATCAATATCATACAACCCAATGCTATTATCAGCAAGATGCGTGGTAAGTATAGTGGTATAATTTTTACGTAGGGCTTCAAAGCATTCATCAACATTTGTAAACTGATGACTTGTAACCCATTTACGTGCACTGCTACTGCTTTTAAAGCCCCACTCTTTGTGTGGCGGTATTCTTGTATTGAGTATGTATATGTCCTGAATACCAACAGAATCGCAGGTTCGCATAACTGCTGATATGTTGTGTGGGTCAAAAACATTTTCTAAAACAACTGTAAGGTTGCTTTGTCTTTTACTAAGTACTGTAAGTAATTTATTTTTTCTTTCGGGTGTCATTAAAATTTAAAAATGAACTTGCAAGATACCTTTTATAAATAAAAATAAAATTGATAATTGCCTATTAAATCTACAATACATGAAAGGTATAACTATTCGTAAACATCATCAAAATGATTAAATTTGTGGATGATTTTATAAACATTACCCCCTATGTTACAACAAAATAATGGTGAAGTCTGGAAGCCTGTTGTTTTTGATTTTGACTACATTAACGAAAACAGAATAGAAGTTTCTAACCATGGCCGTATCCGTAGCTATAATAAACAGTCTGATGGCAATATTTTAAAAACACCATTAGTAAACGGCTATCAGATTATCAGACTTAAATTTTTTGGTCCAAGAGATGCAATTGCTGATGTTAAATTACAGGGATTACAAAAGCAGGTTGTAAAAATGGTGAACCATATTAAGCAGATGAAGCTTAATAAAGAAAGTAAAAGCTCCATAAAGGAAGCAGAAGCAGAATTGATAACCTTAAAAAAGAAAGTGAGTAAAAAATTTGCCGAAGCAACAAAAGCAAGAACTATATATTATCACTCCTTAGTACACAGATTGGTAGCTACCTATTTTCTTAAGCATCCTAATCAAAACCAAACAGTGGTTGGTCATCTTGACTATAACAAACTGAACAACAGAGCATACAATTTAAAATGGATGACACCTGAAGAAAACTCACGTCATCAACAAAATAGTCCTCATGTTATCAATGATAAAGTAGAACGAAGAAACAATCAGGCTAAAAGAGCAGGCAATACTAAACTTACTGTTACAAGGGTTATGCTGCTTAAAAGAATGTTGAATGAAGGGAAACCAACAAAACTGCTCGTAAAACAATTCAAAATAACAGAAACCCAAATCTTCAGAATAAAGCGGGGCGAGAACTGGGCTAATATACCTGCTGCGGAGTAATTAGCCTTCCATCTATACACTACTTTCTTATTATATTGAGGTGATCTTTAACAGGGCAAACGCATCTGAATTTTCAAGTGCTGTTTAGCCTCATAGAAGCAATAGAGTGGTAGAAAATGATGGACGTTGTTGTTTTTTGGTAAGCCCCGCCGGGTCTTATTAACAATCCGTACCAAAAATAGCTAACAAAATAATGACCCTAAAGGCCTACCAATATTGAAAAGGAAATTTTAAAAATAGATGCATTTGTCCTGTAATGTTTACTTTATACTTACTATGGCTTTACAATATTCTTATGCTACCATTCAACAATTATTTTATTTTAGAAACATTAATGGGCTTTAAATAATATGCAATTAAAGGGCATGATTTTTTAATTTGTAATACAAATAGATTTTATGAAAACCGAAGATCTGGTCACAAAACTTCTGGCTAAAGACATTACTGCTTTTAATTACTTATACGATCATTATTGCTTATCTTTATATAAAATAATAAAAACTGCAACAAAAGATAATGTTCTGGCGGGTAAAATACTGCACGATGTCTTTATAAAAATCTACTTAAGTATAGGCGAATTTGACTTTTCAAAACATAGTTTGCTGATCTGGATGATACGCATAACTATAAATCACACCATGGTTATCTTGCAATTATCAAAAAGAAACTGTTTTGATATTTATAGTTTAAAAAATATTGGTTTGTCCCACACTTTATTGATTGAAAAGGATCATTAATTAGCAAGTTAAGTTTAAAGCTAAAGCCCGATACACATAGTTTTTATAAAACGAAGCAATGCATGTTTTATGAAGTTGCATGGTAACCTATATGTCTAAGGCAACCCTCTATATTTTATTGGCAGATGATGATACAGATGACTGCGAACTTTTTGAATGTGCATTAAAAGAATTGCCCGTTGCGAACCATCTGACAATAGTAAATAACGGCCAGCAATTGATGGACCTTCTTAATAATACCCCAAGGCTTCCTGACTTACTTTTCTTAGATATAAATATGCCGTTAAAAAACGGTATACAATGTTTAATTGAAATAAGTCTAATTCCAAAACTCAAACATCTATGTGTAGTCATATTTTCCACAACAATAACAAAGCATACATTGAATACACTTTATGATTATGGGGCACAATACTATTTATGCAAACCCGATTTGTATTCAGAACTTAAGAAATCGTTAGAAAAAATAATCACTTTGATATCTCAATCGAAACACAATAAAGAGGTTGGTAAATATAACCAACATTCCAGAGAAGATTTTGTCCTGGGATTTTCAAAATAATATCCAAAGAAAATGAATGAGGCTCCCAAAATATTATCAACAAACCTTTTTCCTGTAGTTGGTATAGGTGCTTCTGCAGGTGGATTAGAAGCTTTCAGAAAATTGATTCAGGCTATTCCCCACAACTCAGGTATGGCTTATGTATTGGTTCAGCATTTAGACCCCAAGCACGAAAGCCTGTTGCCCGAATTATTGCAAAAAGCTACAACATTACCTGTTGTAGAGATTAGTGATGATATTAAAGTACTCCCCGACCATATCTATGTACTACCAAGCAACAAAACTATGGTAGCCAATGATGGTGTTTTAATTTTGGCACCCAGACAGGTGGGTAAAAACATTCGCAATCTACCTATAGACCTTTTCTTTACTTCACTGGCAGAAGTACATCAGGACCATGCTATAGGGGTAGTGCTATCAGGCACAGCCTCTGATGGAACAGAGGGACTGCGTTCTATTAAAGAATATGGTGGAACCACATTTGCCCAGGACGAGGCATCTGCAGCTTTTTCGGGTATGCCACGTAGTGCAGCATTAGCAGGAGTTGTAGATTACATTTTGCCCCCGGAAGAAATTCCAGAGAAGCTAATAGAAATCAATAAAAGCGTTTATGATAATGAACAAAACTCTGTTGATAATAACATTAATGAAGGTATTTACAAGAAAATAATTTCGCTGGTAAGGTTTAGAAAAGGTGTTGATTTTTCATATTACAAGCAACCTTCCATAAAGAGAAGGATAAACCGCAGGATACTGATAACCAAACATGAAAACATTGCTGACTATTTTACATTTCTTAGTAAGAATGTACATGAGCAGGATGCATTGTATCAGGATATCATAATACCTGTTACAGCATTTTTTAGAGATACAGAAATATTTCAAAAACTATGTCAAAATATATTGCCGGCTATCAGTAAAAACAAAAATACATTTGAGCCTATACGTATATGGGTTGCAGGTTGTAGCACAGGCCAGGAAGCTTATTCTATGGCTATTTGTTTAACAGAGTTTCTCCACAATAGTTTGGCAACATTTCAGATATTTGCTACCGATATTAGTGAACAGGCTATTGTAACGGCCAGGTTGGGCACTTATAATCTAGCAGACTTAGGTAATGTATCAGAAGAACGTTTAAAAACATTTTTTACAAAAAAAGATAACTGCTACCAGATCAGCAAAGAATTACGGGAAAAATGTGTTTTTGCAGTTCATAATTTTTTAAAAGACCCTCCATTTAGCAAAATGGATATTGTGAGTTGCCGCAATGTATTTATTTACATGGAGCCATACCTGCAAAAAAAAGCACTGACTACTTTTCATTTTTCCCTTAACCCTAATGGGTTATTATGGTTAGGTAAAACAGAAAGTATCAATAGTGTTCCCAATCTATTTACCCATAGTAGCAGTATGGATAAAAATGATCGCTTTTTCAACCGCAAAGAAACGACATCAAATTTTTCACAGGCTACAGGTCAAAGGCCATTTCAACAAGCTACTTATGTAAATACGATCCCCCGTATAACAACTACAAACGTAGATTTTAGAAAAACGGCTGATGATATTTTACTTAACCAATATACCCCTGCCAGTGTAGTTGTAAATGATGCTATGGACATTGTGTATTTTAGGGGTGCTACCAGCAAATATTTAGAACAAGGAGCAGGCAAGCCAAGCCACAACCTAATTCAAATGGCAAAAGAAGGACTTGCATTTGAACTCCGAAACCTCCTGCACAAATCAAAAAAAAATAAAACAAGAGAAAAAAAGGACGATATAATACTTACAATAAATGGAGATCAAATAAATGTAAGCATAGAGGCTATTCCACTGCCCAATATGCCTGAACCTCATTACTTGCTATTGTTCTATCAAAGTGTATACGATGAGGTTCATTTGCCTATCGAAAAACGAAGGAACAATACAAAAAAAGATGAAAAGGACATACGTATTGCCCAGTTGGAAGCTTATCAGCAACAGCAAACCATAGATATACAAAGTATAATAGAAGAAGCCGAAACTGTTAATCAGGATTTGCAAAGTGCCAATGAAGAACTGCTAAGCAGCAGTGAAGAACTTCAAAGCCTGAACGAGGAACTGGAAACTAGCAAAGAAGAATTGCAAAGCATTAACGAAGAACTAACTGTCGTAAACCAGGAAATGTTGACTTTAAATGAACAGTTGACAATTTCCAGAGATTTTGCAGAAGCAATTATTGATACTATAAGTGAACCACTGTTGGTACTTGAAAGTAATTATCATGTAAAATCAGCCAACAACGCCTTTTACCAAAAATTTAAAGTTACTAAAGAGGCAACAGAAGGGCACTTGATTTACGAATTGGGTAACAGGCAATGGGATATATCGAAGCTGCAAATTTTAATGGAAAAATTATTGCCCGAAAAAAGCAAGGTTACCGATTTTGAAATCACCCACAACTTCCCGAATATAGGCATCCGCACCATCCTGTTAAATGCATCTAAGCTAATCCGTAAGACAGAAACCGATAACTTAATACTGGTAACATTTATGGACATTACGGAAACCAGGGAACACCAACAGGTACTGGAAGAATTGCTAAACAGGTTTCAAAATCAGGTGATGCAGGCACCGGTAAGCATCTGCATAATTCGCAAAGCCGGTTATGAAGTAGAACTGGCTAATACAGCTTTTTTAAAAATGGTAGAAAAAAATCAATCCTTCATTAACAAACCATTTTTTATCTCATTGCCCGAAATGAAAACTCAGGGTTTTAAAGAAATACTGGAAACTGTGTTTCAAACAGGACAACCCTTTTATGCCCATGAGATGGAAGTTTTCTTTAAAAGATGCACTCAAAAAGAAAGGTTTTACTTTAATATCGCATTTCAGCCATTAATGGAAAAAGATAAAAATGTGTATGGCTTGATGGCCATTTTTGTAGATATAACAGCACAGGTAATCTCAAGGAAAAAAATTGGGGATATACAGCAAATACATACAACAGAACTGGAACATAAAATAGAAAAAGGTTCAGAGAAGCTAAGTGAAGTAAATAAAATGCTTTTACAAAAAAATGAAGAACTTCAAAAAACGAATAAAGAACTTGAATCTTTCACTTACATCACCAGTCATGACCTGCAAGAACCTTTGCGTAAGATAAAAATTTATACCAGCCTGTTAGTAGATCAGGAATCATTTAATTTATCTGAAAAATCAAAAGACTACTTTTCACGTATCCAGCAATCGGCAGATCGTATGAGAACATTAATACAGGATCTGCTTACCTACTCCCATACTGAAAGTGCAGATAGGAAGCTTATTAAAACCGATCTTAAAAAAATTATTGAAGAGGTAAAAAGTGATCTTTCAGAATTAATTGCAGAAAAAGGAGCAGTTATAAAAATAGGAAAACTTGTAAGGGCAGATGTAAATGTCTTCCAGTTCAGGCAAGTTTTTAATAACCTTGTGAATAACTCCCTTAAGTTTTCATTGCCCGGAATATCACCCAGAATTACCATCAAAAGCAGTTTTGCCAAGGGGTTGCAATTGCAAAATGAAAATCCGGCTTTGGCCGTGGGAAGACTAAAGGCACAACAAGAATATTGCCATATATCTTTTTCAGATAATGGTATTGGGTTTGCACCTGAATATAATGAACAGATATTTGGTGTGTTTCAACGGCTTCATAACCGGGATGCATTTACAGGTAGTGGCATAGGGCTTTCTATAGTAAAAAAAATAGTAGAAAATCACAACGGTATTATAATTGCATCAGGTAAGTTAAACAAAGGAGCCACTTTTCAAATTTATATACCCAGGTTATAGATTGGCAAAAGCTATAGGAACAACTTAAAACAGAAAGTCTATAATAGATAGGCCCAAAGAAAATGTATAACTATTAGAACAGCATTTTAAATGTTTATTGAAATCCTTCAATAAAGGAGGGATATAATAATGGAATAAAAACCATTTTTAACTACAACAAATTCAATTAGTATTCTTAATCATAAAACCAAAATAAACTGTCCAATAGGTTTTTGAAATTTTTGAACCAGAATAATTTTTAGAAAAATAACATTTAGAATTTAACCTACCCGACTTAATTGTATTCCTCCCGATTACAAAGAAATTGTCTTCCCCATCTGTCCCGGAATTTGTGAAAAAAATTAAAATAAAAAAATGATTACAGTTAAAAAAGAAGGTGTATTTCTAGAAAAAACATCGCTTCGATTTGAAAACGAAGGTGTATTAAATCCAGCTGTAATAGCACATGATGGTTGTATTTATATGTACTACAGAGCAGTTAGCAAAGGCAACTATAGCAGCATAGGGTTTTGCACAATGAAAGATCCTTTCATTGTGGACGAAAGGTGGGATATTCCCATAATTTTTCCCCAACATGAGTATGAATCGCACGGGGTAGAAGATCCCCGCATTGTAAAAATTAATGATCAATATTATCTTAGCTATACAGCTTATGATGGTATAAATGCCATGGGAGCTCTGGCTGTTTCCAAAGACTTAATACATTGGGAAAAGATGGGTATAATAGTACCCCAGGTTTCATATCTTGAATTTAGTCATCTTGCTGAATCAAAAAGTCCTTTAAACGAAAAATATTTAAGATACAATGAACGGGGGCAGGTTCAGGAAAAACAAGGAAAGAAAGTTTTGATGTGGGACAAAAATGTACTTTTCTTTCCTAGAAAAATTGATGGCAAATTTTGCTTTCTGCATCGTATTAAGCCTGACATTCAATTTGTTGCTTTTGACTCTTTTGAGGATTTGACACTTCCATTCTGGCAACACTACTTTCTGCACATGGATAATAACATTGTTATTGCCCCTAAATTTGAACATGAAGTTAGTTATGTAGGAGGTGGCTGCCCTCCTATAGAAACCACAGAAGGATGGTTGCTGATATATCATGGGGTTTGGGATAGTGTTAATGGCTATGTATATAATGCATGTGCATCATTACTCGATTTGAATAATCCACAAAAGGAAATAGCCCGTTTACCATACCCGTTATTCAAGCCTGAAGAAGAATGGGAATTGAGGGGTGAGGTTAATAATGTTTGTTTTCCTACTGGCACAGTTTTGATAGATGATAAACTATTCATTTATTATGGTGCTGCAGATGAAAGAATTGCTGTAGCAACTATGAGTATTTCAGAATTAGTAAAAGAATTGCTATCAAATCCTGTATAATATGAATAACGTATTGCTTAGACAATTACCTAACAATCAGTTAGAGTATGCTAGTAAGTTTGTTTCCGAAAAAAATACCAATACAAAAGAAAACAATACTGCACTACCTGAAATATTATTTATTACATCGTATCCGCCAAGAGAATGTGGTATTGCAACCTATTCACAGGATTTAATGGAGGCTTTGAGTAATAAGTTCAACAATTCGTTTAGTATTGGAATATGTGCCTTAGAAGCGGGTAACGAACATTATAATTATAAAACAAAGCCCAAATACTTTCTCAATACATCATGTGAAAATTCCTATGCTAAAACAGCATTTAGAATTAACAGGAATACCAACATTGAAATGGTTGTTATACAACATGAATTTGGCTTTTTTTCAAAGAATGAATGTGCATTCCAACAATTTATTGAAACAATCAACAAGCCTGTAGTTATTGTATTTCATACTGTTTTGCCAAACCCAAATAATGCTGTAAAACAAAAAGTAAAAGCAATAGTGAAGACTGCAGCATCAGTCATTGTTATGACTAATTCTTCAGCTGATATTCTACTAAGAGATTACCAGACACCTATTGAGAAATTGAATGTAATCCCTCATGGGACACATCTTGTACCACGGTTGAATAAACCTTTATTGAAAATTAAATACAATCTTGCTGATAGAAAGGTCTTATCTACTTTTGGACTTTTAAGTTCAGGAAAGAGTATAGAAACCACATTGGATGCATTAACACAAATTGTAGAAAAACATCCCGATGTTATATTTTTGATCATTGGCAAAACACATCCTGAAGTAGTAAAACATGAAGGCGAAAACTACCGAACAATGCTGCAGCAAAAAGTTCAGGCATTGGCACTTACAGATCATATAAGATTTGTAAATCAATACCTGCCATTACCTGAACTACTGGAATATTTACAACTAACCGATGTATATCTATTTACTTCAAAAGATCAAAATCAGGCTGTGAGTGGTACATTCTCCTATGCGTTAAGTTGTGGCTGTCCTGTTGTTTCTACTGCAATACCACATGCCTGTGAGGTTTTGAAAAATGAAACCGGGATAATTATTGATTTTGAAAAGCCTGACCAAATTTCGGATGCAGTAATAAAATTGTTGGATGATGATGCGTTAAGAAATAGGATTACATCAAATGCCCTACATAGAATGGCATCCACAGCCTGGGAAAATGCTGCTTTGTCACACGCTTTGGTATTTGAAAAATTTTTCAATGAATCAACTAAACTACAATTTAAAATTCCTCCAATCAATTATGATCATATTAAGAAAATGACTACCGATTTTGGTATCATTCAATTTTCAATCATCAATCAACCTGATATTAATTCAGGATATACAATAGATGATAATGCGAGGGCATTGGTAGCTTTTTGTCAACATTATGAAATTACAAAAGAAACTACAGATCTACGATACATCAAAATATATCTCAACTTTATAAAACACTGTCAACAGCAAAAAGGCAACTTTCTTAATTATGTAAATGAAGCAAAAAGTTTTACGAAACAAAATAATGAAAATCTGGAAGATTCAAATGGCAGAGCTATTTGGGCAGTAGGTTATACCTTATCACTTAGTAGTATTTTATCTGAAGACATAAATAATTTAGCCCAACAGATAATGCAAAATGCATTGATAAATGTAGAAACCATTTATTCCACAAGGGCAATGGCATTTATAATAAAAGGTATTTATTATGCTTCAAAAGATAACAAAACTAAAGGTTATAAGGCCCTAATAAAAATGTTTGCTGACAGGTTGGTACAAATGTACAGACACGAATCAAATGATTCCTGGAATTGGTTTGAAAGTTATCTGACCTATGGTAACAGTATATTGCCCGAATCATTACTTTGCGCATGGCTTGCTACAGGCGATGAAACCTACAAACTGATTGCAAAATCAACTTTCGACTTTTTACTTTCAAAAACTTTTACCGATAAATATTTACATGTTATTTCAAACAAGGGATGGTTGCATAAAAATAAGAAAATAACTGAACCTCCTGTTGGTGGAGAACAGCCTATTGATGTTGCATATACCATTCTGGCACTTAATAAATTTTACATCAACTTTAAAGAAAAAAGTTATCAAAAGAAAATTGAAATTGCATTCAATTGGTTTCTTGGCGCTAATCATTTACACCAGATTATTTATAACCCTTGCACAGGTGGCTGTTACGATGGTCTTGAGGAAAACTATGTAAACCTTAATCAGGGTGCGGAATCAACAGTAAGTTATGCAATGGCGAGACTTACAGTAGAAAGATTATTACTTAGAAGATAAAAATTTTACCGTTAACAATAAAATGTAAAATAATTGATTTAATTTTTGCAATAATCGAAATTACAATTTTGCAAATAGTTAAATCAATGACCTCTGACCATTATAATTTACAGGGATTAGATAATGGGCAGGTTGAAGCTGCCCGAATAAAGTATGGCCCAAATAAATTAAGTTATAAAAAGACCAATGGTTTTTGGGAAGCGGTAAAGAGCCTTGCTAAAGACCCAATGATCATCTTACTGTTTGTTGCTGCTGCCATTTATTGGATTAGCGGCGATGTAGGAGATGCTATCTTTCTTGCATGCGCAATTATTTTTGAAGTTGCTATTTCATTATACCAGGATTCAAGAAGCAGAAATGCACTAGAGAAGTTAAAAGACTTTACACAACCCAAATGTAAGGTTATAAGAAACGGTAATACACAGGAGATCAATAACGAGGATTTGGTTGTTGGCGAAAGCCTGATAGTTGAAGAAGGTACATTAATTAATGCTGATGGAACAATTGTACAATCCAACGATTTTTCGGTAAATGAATCTATACTAACAGGTGAATCACTGTCTGTAAGTAAAGATATAAAATCTGCAGAGCCATATGTATTTCAGGGTACTACGGTAGTGAGTGGTCTTGCAATTGTAAATATTACCGCAATTGGCAATGAAACAAAACTGGGAAAAATTGGAAAAAGCCTTGAAAGCATTGAAGAAGAGAAAACTCCGCTGGAACTTCAAATCACCAACTTTGTAAAGAAAATGGTATTTGTTGGTGCCATTTTTTTTCTAATAGTTTGGGGCATTAATTATTATCATTCGCACAACTTACTTGACAGTTTACTTAAGGCACTTACACTTGCCATGAGTATAATGCCCGAAGAAATTCCGGTTGCTTTTACCACATTTATGGCATTGGGTGCATGGCGCCTTATGAAGTTGGGTATAGTTGTAAAACAAATGAAGACGGTAGAAACTTTAGGAAGTGCTACCATCATTTGTACAGATAAAACTGGCACTATCACCGAAAACAAAATGAGTCTCGCCAAATTATTTTCATTGGACACAGGCACAATCAACGACACCGGTAAACCTGTTACAGACACAGAAAAAGTTCTGGTAAGATTGGCAATGTTTGCAAGTGAACCTATCCCATTTGACCCTATGGAAGTTGCCTTACATGACGCATATGCAAATGAATTTAAAATAGATGAAAGGCTGCTTTTCAAGATCATTCATGAATATCCGCTTGATGGCAAACCACCTATGATGACCCATATATTTGCAGATACCCAAAATCATAGAATAATTGCAGCTAAAGGTGCACCTGAAGCAATCATGAATGTAAGCAATCTGTCAACAGAACAAAAAACAAAGATTGACAATGCTATAAAATTATTGGCAGCAGATGGTTATCGTTTATTAGGTGTAGGAGAAGCTTTATTAGATGGAAATAACTTCCCTGTAACTCAACAGGAGTTTCATTTTGATTTCAAAGGCCTTGTCGCATTTTACGATCCTCCTAAAAAGAATATTCAAGAAGTATTGGAGCATTTTTATAATGCTGGTATAACCGTTAAAATTGTAACCGGTGATAACGCTGCAACAACTATTGCAATAGCAAAACAAATAGGTTTTAAAGGTTTTGATAAAAGTATAAGTGGTGAAGAGTTAATGAAATTATCATCATCTGATTTGAAACATGCAGTGATTGACAACCAGATTTTTACAAGAATGTTTCCTGAAGCAAAGTTGAAAATTATAGAAGCTTTAAAAGATCAAAATGAAATTGTAGCCATGACCGGAGATGGTGTAAATGATGGCCCTGCACTAAAAGCAGCTCACATAGGAGTCGCCATGGGTAAAAAAGGAACGGAGATAGCCAAACAGGCTGCCTCACTCATACTTGCAAATGATGATTTCTCCAAAATGGTTGATGCAGTTGCAATGGGAAGAAAGATCTATACCAATCTCAAGAAGGCTATACAGTATATCATTTCCATCCACATACCTATTATTCTAACTGTTTTTATACCACTAGCTTTAGGATGGGTTTATCCCAACATATTTACTCCTGTGCATATTATCTTTCTTGAATTAATTATGGGCCCTACATGTTCGATTATCTATGAGAATGAACCCATAGAAGCCAATACAATGTTGCAAAAGCCCAGGCCATTTACCAATACATTTTTTAACTGGAAAGAGTTAACCACAAGCATAATACAGGGCTTAGCCATAACGGTGGGCATCTTGTTTAGTTATCAATATGCTGTACATCAGGGATACAACGAGTCAATTTTAAGAAGTATGGTTTTTACCACTTTAATTGCTGCAAACATCATTCTTACGCTTATCAACCGTTCATTTTATTATTCAATTCTTACTACGTTACAATATAAAAACAACCTTGTTCTTTTAATTATAAGTATAACAATTGCAATAACAGGTATGCTGCTTTACATTTCGCCACTTGCCAGGTTTTTCCTTTTTACACCTTTGAAAATCAATCAGATTTTACCATGTCTTGCTATAGGATTTATATCTGTTATATGGTATGAACTGGTAAAAGGGAGAAAACGTTTTTTAAACTCAAAAAAATCAATTGTGGATTCCGGCATAAAGAATAATCCACTAGGTTAGTCAATTAAAATTCTCAAATCTTTTCCTTGTATGCTATTGATAGCATAATACAACAACGGGGAAAGCTTAAGCTTATTTACTAACAGTCCTTGCTTTTTTAAGTGCTGTTTTACCAAACTTATTTTTTACATCATCTATGGCTTTGTAGAGTTCGCTCTTCTTGCCAACATCTTCAAAGAGGGTGGCTTGCACAGCATTGTTTGTAAGGTCGCTCAATCGTACACCTAACAATCGCACAGGGCTTCCTTTCTTATACAACTTATGAAAAAGATCTTTCGAAACTTTTATAAATTCTTCGTCGCTGAAAGTTGCAGGGATAGTGGTTTGCCGGCTAAAAGTTGAAAAATCACTATAACGAATTTTGACTGCTACGCAACCTGCAACTTTTTCATCCTGTCTCAACTCATACCCTACCCTTTCTGTCATTCTGACTAACTCTGATAACAAAAAAGCCATTTCAGTTTTGTTTTCTTCAAAAGTATTTTCAGTAGATATAGATTTGGCTTCATGATAAGTAGATATTTCACTGTGGTGAATACCTTGCGATTTGTTCCATAAATCAATTCCATATTTACCCAAAGCTTTTTCAAGTCGTTCTAATCCATAGTTGCTGATATCATTGATGGTATTGATTCCCAGCGCCTGCAATTCCTTGAAAGTATGCTCCCCTACTCCGGGAATTTTATTGGCTTTTAGCGGTCCTAAAAATGATTTTTCAAAACCTGGCGCCACCTGCATGTAACCGTTTGGTTTGGCCTCGTTGGTAGCTATTTTAGAAATCAGCTTATTACTTGCTAATGCAAATGAAATAGGCAATCCTGTTTTTTCAATTATTTCCTCCCGAAGATTAATGGTCCATTGATAGGGATCAAAATATTTGTCCATACCGGTAAGGTCTATGTAAAACTCATCAATAGAAGCTTTCTCAAACAGCGGTGCTTTGGCAGCAATAATATCAGTAACTATTTGAGAATATTTACTGTAATCTCCCCTGCTGCTGTTGGTAACTATTGCATGCGGACACAACTGCATGGCCTGTTTCATAGGCATGGCACTATGAATACCAAACTTACGGGCTTCATAACTACAGGCTGCAACTACACCTCTTTCGCTGTGCCCACCTACCAATACAGGTTTCCCCTTAAGTGAAGGATTCTTTAAAACCTCTACAGATACAAAAAAACTGTCGAGGTCAAAGTGAGCAATGTATCGTTGTGGGGCTGACATATATTAACTTGAAAGGTAGTTAATTTATGCCTTTGCAGCGTGTTCTTCAACTGCGAAACTATACCTGATGCACTATGTTTGTCCTCGTGGGGTCTTCTGCAAGAGACCCCATGATGCCTTGCAGCGTGTTCTTCACCTGCAAAACTATACCGGATGCTTTGTCTTCGTGGGGTATTCTGCGAGAGACGCTACGATGACTTTGCAGCGTGTTCTTCACCTGCAAAACTATACCGGATGCAAGATGTTGGGGAAGAAATAGTTTGCAAAGCAACAATAATATTATATCAGGGCTCAAGCCGCGGGGCTTCGCTGTTTCAACGGAGCTGAATTCTCCTGTTTTGTCCTCGTGGGGTCTTCTGCAAGAGACCCTACGATGCCTTTGCAGCGTGTTCTTCACCTGCAAATCTATTCCGGATTTTTGTCCTCGTGGGGTCTTCTGCAAGAGACCCCACGATGCCTTTGCAGCGTGTTATTCACCTGCAAAACTATACCGGATGCAAGATGTTGGGGAAGAACTAGTTTGCAAAGCAACATTAATATTATATCAGGGCTCAAGCCGCGGGGCTTCGCTGTTTCAACGGAGCTGAATTCTCCTGTTGCTGAAACAGCTACGCATGTTTCAGCATGTCTGCGCTGCGCTAGACAGCCAAGAGAATAAGGCTCCTTTTGAAACAACTGGTGATGGGAGCGGATTTATTTACGCATTTGTTCTCGTGGGGTCTTCTGCAAGAGACCTCACGAGGCCTTTGTAGCGTGTTATCCACTGCAAACTTTGGATCGAAGGAAATTGTTAATGACAATCAATAAAAACTGCTACTATAGCGGATAAATATAACGGGCTATTTCTTTTTCTTCTGCAATGCCATCTTTGCGCCATACTTCTTTTCCGTTTTTGAAAACGATGAAGACGGGTAGTGCGGTTACATGGTAGAGTTTCATTAAATCCTGGTCTTTGCTGCCATCTACTTTTAGCAATACAAATTTGTCTTTGTTATTTTCCTGCAGGCTTTTGAGTACCGGTATCATTTTGCGGCAAGGAGGACACCAATCTGCACCAAAATCTACCAACACCGTTGGTGAGGCATTGATGGCGCTGTTGAATTGGTTGATGGTCATTTGAGGTTCATCTGATTTGCCCTCTAATGGTTTGCCTGCGGCTTTCCATGCATTAATGCCGCCTGTCAGTTCATATACATTGGTAAAACCATCTGCCCTCATTTGTTTGGCAGCCGCAGCACTACGGCCACCGGCAAGGCAATAGACATACACAGGTTTGGTTTTATCCACAAAGGCAATGCGTCTTTTGTACTCGGCCTCATTGTTCCAATCTGCTAAAAGGGCGCCTTTTATATGCCCACTCTCAAACTCATCGGGAGTCCTTACATCTAATATCTGTATCTCGGGTTGTGTGATGGCTGTCTCAAACTGTGGTGCTGAAAGGTTATTAGTTTGTGCGTTGCACGAAATAGCAAACAATGAAGTACACAATACTATAGCAGGGAAGATTTTGAATTTCATACAATCTGTTTTGACAAAGGTCTGTAATAATTTGAATGGTGGATAAATATTATTAAATATTTTGTTGCTAAAGGATTTGGTATGATGAATTTGTTTAGTTTAGCGGGACACTTAATAGTGCATTTACGTAACTACAATTTAAAAGGAGTAGAAATAATTAATTGAATATCAGTCTAGAAATTTATTTTTCATTTCGTGTAGTTGGTAAATACAAATGTCAGTGGCAATTATAAAACCACACCTTAAATGAAAATACTTTTCACTCTTTTATCAATTACTTTCTGGACACAAACTTTAGGACAAGACTTCTCAAAACAGATAGACGAAATTTATAGTTTCAAGCCGAGTAAATTGACAAAGAAAGAACAAGAAACAAAATTGCCAGCACTTGACAAATTTTGGAGTGATGTTAAAAACGATACATTGCAATTATTGCCTTTATTGAGAAAGGAATTAATAGCAAACGGACACAACTCATTTTTTTATTATGATGGAGCAGGTTTATTATTGAGTTTAACAAACAATAAATCAGACAAGGAACTTGCTGTTGAAGCAATGAGTAAAACAGACATTGACGACATAGACAGAAAAATATATGTTACGACATTAAGCTCAATAGCTAACGATGGTATAAAAGTAACAAAGGCTGCAATTAAAATTCTAGAAGACGAAAATTACTCATTCTTTATTGCTCAACACGTTTTGACTTTTAATCAAGGTTACTGCTTGACATATATGCTTGTTCCCCAAAATGACAAAAGCTACGTTGACACATTAGTTTCTATTTTTAAATCCTTGAAACCGACATCTCAAAAAGCCGTGATTACTACTTTATGGTTTGAGTATTCTTGCAAAGGTGACAGTTTATTGAAAGCAGTTAAAATTGACAAATCATTGGACAAAGAAGTCAGAGAATACGCAAAGAGAATTTTGGGATATACCAAGCTATCCAAAGATCAAAAGGAATATATAAAAGCTGTTGGAAAATCTGAAATTGCACAAGTAAGATTTTCATCTTTACAGAGATTTAGTGACGAAGCAATAGAAGAATTAGATATGACAACACGATTAATGCGACAAGAGAATAACTGCCACTAGCCAAGCTGAATTAGATCTATAATGAAACCCAGGATTCCGACTTGAAGTGCAGGACACGATGGATCCCGTAAAAAGTCAGATTGTTTGTCATCGTTGGGCAACCTAATAATTTACCGGTCAAAGTCCTGCAACCATTTAATATTTTAGTGACCTTATCAACACTGAAATAAGAAGGGGGGAACAAGGTAAAATCTATGACTTCAAATTTCGTATTGCGTTGCGCATCTTTTCCAATTTTTGAAGTTTTTCCTCCATCTTTAATATGTCCTTATTCAGTTCTTCAATTTTTTTGTTTTGTTGTTTTAATTTCTGTGTTGCCTTCTCTGCATCTTTCGCATCGTTAAGTGCATCATCAGCTTTACTTTCAGCTTTTTTAGCATCTTTCATTTTTCCGTTTGTAGCCTTATCAGCCTGACTGCTGCTTTCCTGGGCTGTGTTTTGAGCTTTAGCAGTAGCTTCTGCCGCCTTTGTATTGTACTGCGCAAGATCATTTTGTGCTTCAGCTAATTTAGTCTGCAGTTTTGCCTTTTGTTCATTTATTTGTGCCCACTCTTCATTTAGTTTAATTGTGTCAGCAGGGGTATTGTATCGTTGCCCAATCGTTTGGTTGGTTAAGAGAATGCCGACAAAGGATAAAAGGTAGATGATATAATTTTTCATAATTGAGATTTAATTTTTCTTATAGAATATTAAATTATGTCTTAAAGGTAGTTGTTTTTTTGCCGCACGGTTTATCTAAACAAGTGTTTTTGTTCTTCTACAAAACCACACTAACAATGAGAATACAAAAAATGCTCCATTAAGAATGGGCCCATATTCATTTAATTTATACTGACAAAAATATTGCGCTTTAGTTTTTCAAAACCGCAGTTTTCTTTCAGAGGACTTCCATTCGGGCAAAATAGTTGCTACTTTATGCCTTTGATGGGTGTTTCCTGAATAACGGAAAAGACATTCACCAACTGCCTGGTAAAAAGAACGTGCTTTACGGTTACATTCCTGCCTTGTTAGATTCACCTCCCTTAGCTTATAAAATAAATAGAACAAAAAATAAAAGCGAAATAATAAAAAGCTATATTAGCGTAATATTTGCAGACAGTATTTGACTAAAGTAATTCTGTCGGTCAGAAAGAGGGTAATTTTTGACTAATACAATGCTGCCGGGTTAACAATATTCCATGATGCCCGCAGGTAATTGATTTTTTTCATTTTCATTTTATTCATTAGAAATACGCTGTAGCTTTCCTACAACAAACTAACTTTTATGAAGTCATTTTTCTACAAAATCACCATTGCTGCTGTTCTGCTCCTCGGCTCTGCCGGTTTCCTATTTGCCCAAAGCGGCTATGAATTGTCGTTTTCAAGAGCGAATAGCCAATACATCACTGTTCCTAACAGCTTCAGCTTTTCGACGGTGGCGGCTACCTTTACCATGGAGGCGTTTGTGAATGTGAATGGGGGTATCAGCAATACCATTATTGACAAAGGCGATTATGATTTCCTCTGGCAATTGAATGCCAATGGCAATGGTAACAAGATGGGTTTTTATAACAAACAAACAGGCGCATGGGTTTACTCCACCGGCGATGTGCCCCAGTATAGTCCTCAACACGTTGCCATTACATTGAGTGGCACCACACTTACTTTTTACATTAATGGAGTAGCGTCTGGCACAGCGTCTGTCAATTATTCGCAAGATCCGGAGCCGCTCAATATTGGCCGCCAACAACCAATAGCAGGAGGCTGCCAATGCAATCATTTCAGCGGCACCATGGACGAAGTGCGGATATGGAACAAAGTAAGAACACAAGCCGAAATACAAGCGAACATGAACGTTGGCCTCAATCCAAGCAGTCCGGGATTGGTTGCCTATTACAAGTTTGATGAAGGCAGCGGCACCACCACTGCAGATGCTACTGCCAATGGGAATAACGGCACACTGGTAAATGGCCCCACCTGGCAGACCGCTTCCCTGCAATATTACAACCCAGACGTTTATACCTACACCGTACCTGTAGGCGTACAGTCAATACGCTTAAAGCTTTGGGGCGCAGGCGCTGCAGGTGCCGCAGACTGCAATGGATATTCAGGTGGCGGTGGCGTATTTGTACAGAGCAAAACCCTGCCTGTTACTGCGGGACAGGCATATACCATAGTGCCCGGAAGCGGTGGACAATCTGCCGGGCAATCCGGTGAAGAGTCTTATATTATGCTGAATGGAAACAAAATTATAGGGGCTTATGGAGGGGTTCCAAAATTCGGACAGGGTGGCTTATTTGGGGCAGCTAATGCCGAATATTCTTATAAAGGTGGAGACGCCGGCGCAAATCTAACAACCGGCGGAGCCACCATTTTTGGTGGTGGCGGCGCTTCTGGTGGCACTACCGGTGCCGGTGGCAATGGAGCTGATGGTAGTACTAGTACTAATAATGCAAATGGTGGTCAGCCGGCGGGGGCCGGCGGGGCGGGCGGAGTTGGGGGAGTCGTAAATTTCTGTACAAGTTATGCTGTTGCCGGGAATGCAGGTGGCAACCCGGGCGGCGGGGGCGGGGCACCGTTTTTTAACTACCAAGTTGGCGGCGGTGGTCATGGAAAAATAATTATTTCCCAATGTTACAGTCCGGGCGCCATCGTTGGTCATACCATGCCTTTCCCTTATGAATTGCCGGCTGATTCGGTCTATGATGCCAGCGGAGGAACCTTTAGTGCTTCCTGCATTTGGCAACAAAGCAGCAACAACAGCACATGGACAACAGCAACCGGCAATGTGACTTCCCCGTCTTACCCATTGCAGGTAGCGAGTCCGCCCAACGATATGTATTATCGCCGTGCCGCCATTGGCTGCGGATTAACCAGCAATTCAGTATTGGTGAGCGTTTTCAGGCAGTCAAACGGAAAGCTCAACGGTACCATTCCGGGAAGAGTGACCAGTGCCAACGGGGCAGGGGTGGGTGGCATTACCATCACTGTGCAAAAAACCGTAGCGTTGTTGGGCAGCCCGGTTACCAAAACCTACACGACACTTACGGATGGCTCGGGCTATTACCAGGTGCCCAATATCTTTTATGGCGACCTCAACAATGGTGACCCAACTAGTGTATCATTTACTGTGACCCCGTCAAAGTTGAATCATATTTTTAATCCCACATCTTCCACGGTTTCGTTGTCCAATACCAACTCAACCAGCCTTGCACAAAATTTTACAGACAATACTGTTTATGCAGTTAGCGGAACTATTACGCAAACCTGTGCAGGTTGTGTTAGTGGTTTCACCGTTGACAGTTTAGACGGTGTAAAAGTGGTGGCGATAAAACTACCCGGCACTGTACCCACCGCACAGTCTTACACCGGTGATAATGGTTTTGGAAAATTTGGGATTACCCTTACCGATCCCGGTAATTATAAGATCACTCCCTCCTACCTCAATCACACTTTCGCACCGGTAGATAGTTCCATCACCGTGGTGAACGACAACATTAATAACGTCAATTTCAAAGACAATACCACACACGCTATTTCGGGTATTTTCAGTGCAGGTTGTGGTGAAAATATTGGTACGGTTAGTTTGGAGTTTACCGATGATGTGACAGGCTTGACTGCAACTAAATTTAAAAAGCAGGTAACCACAGCAGCAAATGGTACGTATTCGGTTACACTGCCCGCAAGGAAATACAGAGTACGTGTTCTTGGCTATACTCCCAATACTGCGGGAAATGATATTCCTATCAATGACCTGTTGGTGTTTTTCAACACAACTATCAAAGACTCTCTCATTTCCAATATAGACACCAGCAATAAAGTCCTTAACCTGGTTTATCACAGGCCTCCGGTGCTGCAAATGCTGAACCTGAACGACACCACCTGCGGTGCTTATGTGGTGCTGAAACAAAACAATCTGCGGTCGTTTATCGTCAACATTTACGAAGGAGACCCGAGCCACAACTGCAAAGTGTCAACCGATACCAACAAGATAAAACTGGTAACTTCCGTGCAGGGCGAAGACA
>JANPGE010000308.1:0-37432 GCA_031423805.1 Segetibacter sp.
GGCAATGTGAGTGTGATGTACATGGCAGGTGTAGAAATTTCGGTTGACAAAACAGAAGTAGTTGTTTCAGCATTCCTGTTGTTCCGCGGACATGCAGAGTTGATTGGCGGGCTTGTCAGCATCACCATAACAATTGAAGCCAAAGGAACCATCAAACGCAACCTGATTGAAAACAGGACCGATTGCGCAGCACAAGTCACATTCGCCATCGACATCAGCATATTCCTTGTCATCAACATAGACTTTAGCGAGTCGTGGGAAGAAGCAAGGCAGATAGCATAGAGTAGATAATAGATGTAAGATATTAGATGTTAGACAGGTCAAAAATTATTAAAGAAATATTTAGAGTTGGAATTATTAATATTAAAAGCATAGTAGCACATAGTCACCCTTCTCTTTTGGAGAAGGGCTGGGGATGAGGCTCATAAACAAACGATCATGGCCGACAATAAACGCTTCACCATCATGACCTTTCCGCAGCACTTTGACGGAGTGAAATCTTTGCGGGTTAATGTATTGTTTCTGCCACGTGGCCAGAATCCTTTTAAACCGGCTATTGAAGCTACACCACCTATACCTGACCCGGTTGCGGCTTTTGTAAATGCTAAGCTGACCTTTCAGGCTGCTATCATAAAAGGACTTGAAAAGTTTCCCAATACCTTGAACATGGATATGTTCAAACCTGCTCCAGCAGCACATCCTGCACATAAGGTTGAGATTTTCACTACGCTGGCAGATGGCAGTCATTTCAATATTGAAAACAGGGATGACTCCAACCAAATCTTAATTGACAAAGCTAATGCGCCAAAGAAAAGGCTTCAGTCCATCAGGAAATATTTACCGGTTACTTATCGGCAGTCGTTCAACTTTATTGCACCAAAATTGAAGGGCAATGGCGTTACTGATGATAGTTATCATTGTGCGGTAAGAGAAGCAAAACCGTTTCCCGGATTCAAACAATCTGCTGATACCGTTAGCTGGGGAAAAGTGTTTGCACACATTCTTCGGAATCCTTTGCTGGCAGAAGAAGCAGGGTTTATTTATAAAACAACTATTGAGATAGATGTTGCGGATTTTGAGCAGGGTGGTTGGTTACACATAGACCTTGCAGATGAAAGTGATTACAAGGAGCAACTAAAGGCCGATGCAACTTTCATCAAAAAATATGCGGCCAGGATACCACAACTAAAAGCAGGTGAAGAAAGGCAATTGTTTGCAGCAAACCTCTTTCCTGTCTTGATAAAAACCAATGCTGCCGACCCTGAACCACCTGCGCCAGGCAACTTTGACAACGTGTTCATTGAGGCCGCTGATTATGATGATGGTTTTGGAAAAATACTCCACTCTTTTCAGCCAGTCAGTCAGCACTTGCTACAGGAAAAAAGTGATGGCTTTCATCCGACCCATGACAGCGGTATTCGACTTGGTTGGGACGATGAGCAAATACTTCAATGGTATGTTCGGCAAATGGCCGAAGATGATGCTACACCCGGCGTTCGCTTAGATGCACCAACCGGTGTAATGGGCTACCACATTGATATCAAAGAAAATGGAAGCGCTGATTGGAATCCATTGAATAAAGTACAAACCAAACCCGGTGTTGATCCGTTGGGCGGTTTGGTGCCCGGTCAACCCGCACCGCAATTCACCGGTGAATTACCTTTTCAGGTGTATCCTTCTACTTTAGATGGCGACCCAAATAAAAGTTATTGGTTGCCCATGTATTTTGCCAACTGGGCCGGTCATTCGATGGTATTGCCCGATAAAGAAGCAATTGAAATTTACCAGCATGATAAAGCTGTACAGGCGGATGCAAAAACCAATGTAGATGGTTCGCCAAAAAACCAACTGCTAAAAGTATATGACCCGCTTGACATTAATACAAAACTGAAGTATAGCGGCATGTATGATTTTCGAATTCGCTACACAGACATTACCAATGGCGGCCCGGCTTTAGGAGACACCCCAAAGAATGATGCTTTACATCCTGAAACCACTTGCCACTTCAAGCGATATGTTGCACCAACAACTGTACGATTAGAAGGTGTTCCGGCCAATGAGGATGGGGCTGTTTACTCGCTTCCATCGCTAAGGTTGCAAAGACCATTATTGAGTTATCCATCGGTTGCATATACCGATCAATATACTAATGCAGTTGCACGGATTTTATCTAAAATAGAACTGCAATTGCAGGAAGCAGCAGCAGCAGGAAAACGCATTCAAATAAACGATGTAGGTCTTTCTGACCCCGATGTGGACAGTGTTGAAATAACAGTGGAAGTGCAGGCTTTGAAAATGGATTACCAGCTAAGCCTTACCGGAAAGGAATCCTACGCCTTTCTCTACAAAACAAAAAGAAAGTTTAGTGTGCCGGCCAATGATGATGATTTTGACAATGAGTTGGTAGTTCCAATAGAATATGTGGATGCACCGGTATTGAAATTTGGCGATACATCAGACATTGGGGATTTAGGTTCAAATCAGGCAGAACTTGATTTGATGGATGCTTTAGTATTGCCCACTGCAAGAGCCATTCGTTTAACCATTCGTGCTGTGTGTGCAGAGAAGGTTGGTTACTATGGTTTGGAAAAGGCAGACCCGGCTTACAATACAAGGTATGGCCGCACTTCTTACATAAACCTTTACAAAGAATCAGGTATAGAAAAAGAACTCTTTTCTGTCAAGACTTTGCAAGGCATTTATCTTCAACCTGATGAATTGCCATTGGCAAAAAGTGTGTTGAAAAATCACCCCAAAATATTTGTGGAGCCGGTCAAAACACCTGATGCTGTGCAACGATTGGCGCAGCAACTCAAGATTGAAAATAATGGCCTCAACCTTGTCGGTAAAATGGGTGAACGCATACAATTTGGCTGCTCGGCCCGCATCCGGCATACATTGGCGCCTGATAATTCTGCATTGACATTCGCTGGTAAAGAAGAACTCTATCACCATTGGTTGTGCTGTGTCACACTCGACATCAACCGCGACTGGACATGGGATGCACTGGAAGATTTGAGCTTTATCATTTCCCGTAAAAAATTCTTTAAAGCCAATCCTGCACAGGTGAAAGAGGAAGTTGTGGGAGAGATTGATTTCAAACATTCCATATCATTTTCTGCATTGCAAAGCCCTGACAGAAAATACACCAAACTGGTTTTCATAGATGCAGTGGAACCAAAGAAAGAACAAACCGACGGCAGCCCTGATTTTCCTGATTTACTGATGGTAGAATACACTTTGAAGACAGTGTTTAAAAATGATCATGGTGCAGCCAATGATGGCGATTTTACATTTCCTCTGCTGCAATTGCCTGTTACCATCAACCCGGTGCAGATACCAAAGATTGCATCGGCAGGCATCGCATTATCGCCTTATCACAGAAACGACCGTTACTCCACAACCGAGCCACGCCGCAGATTTTTGTGGATAGAATTTACAGAACCTGTACATGACCCGCACGACTTATTTTTTGCAAGGGTGATGGCTTATGCACCCGACCAATTAATCAGTAACAACAATCACTCCTTGGAGAAACCTTTGGCAGACCCTGCCATGAACCTTGACCCTGAATACATCAGGGTTATAATGCCCGGAACGAGTGATGATAGTGCAGGTATGAATGCCATGCAACCCATGGAGAAATCGTTGTTGAGCGACAAGCATTACCTGCTGCCATTGCCCCCGGGATTAAACGAATCTTCACCAGAACTATTTGGATTTTTCAGCTATGAATTCAGGGTTGGACATGCACGTATCTGGAGTACCGCTCAAGGCCGTTTTGGCAGACCCTTAAAAGCCACAGGCATACAACATCCTGCACCTACGCTCACTTGTTCTGTAAACAGGGATGAAGAGAAAATGTATGTAACAGCACCTTATGCAACTGCCGTGTTTAATGGTAAAAATGTAACTGCCAATCCACCGCGGACACAGTTGTGGTGCCTGCTGTATGCGCAGGTAAAACAGGCCGATAACAATGACGCAAACAAAGATTTAAAAGACTACCGCAACATACTGTTGGAGGACAGGTTTATGCACTGGAGTTTTAAAATAAACCACGATGAAAAAGCATATCAAAAGGAAATGGATTTCAGGCGGCAGATTGGGATGAATGAGCGTTTGCTAAGTCCTTTGGCAGATAAAAACCTGGTGCTGAAAAAGATGAATATCAATGACCTAAATCTCCATTACATAAAACCCGTTTCTTATGCTGACTTGGCACAAAAGAGTCAGGACGCTACCAAATACGGCACTACCTTTTGGAGCAACAAAGAGATAGATGCTCTGTTGGATGCATACGGATTGCCACACGACTTGTCATTAAGTGTGTTGTGTGTAGAAGTGTTCAACAATATCACTAATGAGCAAGACTACCGAACCCGAACTATGCGAAACGATGATAGAATGAATAGGGGTGACCACCACGAAGCAAGTCGTGAGTTTGGTGAGTTTTCAGAGGTTTCCATTCAAACCAAACCGCTAAGCAACAGCCTGGGCAACTACCGTATATTGCGTACATCACCATTGGTGGAAGTGCCGTTTGTTTGTTGTACGGAGTAGGAGCCTACAGTTCAGTACAATCGAAATGTAATTTATCAAGCGAGGCAAAGTATATCCTTTCAGGTGGATAAGGAGTAGTGAACACCTTCTTTTGTTAAACTATCATGGGTAAATTGTAATAAGTTTACATACAGTTGGTTGAGTTTAAATAATATATTACTTCAATTAAAAATAAGGTGCAGAACGGTGTCCGGTTGAAGGGTAGGGTGCTTGGCTCTTTTGTTAGTTAACTTATACTTTAATATCTTTATAGGGCATCGTTACACGGCTTAACTTCAAGCCTTTTTCGGTAGGAAATAATTATGACATCAAAAGAACTTATATCCGAGGGTTTTAAATTTTTAAGTCAAATAGGAATATTTGGATTAGCTAGCTACTGGATTCAAAAACAAATTGATAAATCATCCCAAAAAAGACTTGAAGAATTTAAATCCACGCTATCTCTTTTGAATACTAAATTTACTAAGCTGCATGAAAAGAGATTTGAAGTTATTGGAGAAATGTATACAAGAGTAGTTGATTTACAAGTAGCAATGCTTAAACTAACTAATCCAGTAAAGTTCACTGAAAACTATGAGAAAGAAATTGATATTCTGATTAGCAATTCTAACAACTGCTTTCAAAATTTCAATTCATTTTTTGAAAGAAACAGAATATATTTTAATGACACAACTTGTCTCTTAATGGACGAAATAAGAAAAACTTTTCACGTTGCAATATGGGATTTTAATGAGCATAGAATGTATAAGCAAATGGGCGAAGATGATAGACAAGTAATAAAGGAAGCTCATCAAAAAATGATTAAAGCATACAAGTCAATGAAAGATGATATTCCAAAACTTAGACAAAACCTTGAGACTGATTTCAAGAAAATACTTAACGTTGATTAATAAGGCAGCTGACAAAAGCACTGCTTAAGTAATTGTTCAGGCGCTGATTGAAGTTTGGGGTTGGCGAACCCTTCATTCTAAAATGAGAATTAGGGCTTAGTCCGGTTGAAGTGCAGGGGCTTATCTTTTTTTTGTTAACTTGTACTACTCTTTTTTATTGGGTATTGGTTCTAGTTTAGACAAACAACAATGCCCTATTCTTTATCGGTAAGCATAGAACGTGACAATAAAATAAACTACTAGTATGAGTAAATTCAGTCCCATCAATATATTGCTTTTTTGTGTATGGTATCTTTTTGTTTATTTTCAACACCTTCATCTCGACAACTTTCGAGGTGCAAACAAAACATTTCACTTTTTGCTTTCGGTGTTTGTACTTTTGGGTTGGTTCACAGGTTTTGTGTTTTTAATTTATTATGGCTATACAATAGCTTGGTGGACATCAATTGTTCTTTTTTTAATTGTGCCTATTTTAATGCCATTAAGAGTATTGATTAAAAATGACGCAGTACTTGCTATTTTAAGTATGTTAGGTTTATTAGCATCGCCAATACTTGCTTACTTAATGTTTATAACAATTCCTGCACACTAATAAAATAACATTTTTATGAACATAGTTTATTATGTTTTGGGTTCAATATTCTTATTAATGGGTTATTATATACTAAAAGCCGCTTCAATATATAAATTTCGAGAGTTAGGATTAACTTTAGGTGGTATGTCCTATTTAATTGGTGGTTGCTTTGTTTTTCTTACTACAAGTTGGATACCGTTGGTTTCAGGCTTCTTACTAGCTGGAGTTTTTAAAAAAATTTTTGGCGACCCAACAACGAAACATTGATCAAGTTTGTGTAAATAATATAACCTATAAGTAATTTGTTTTCTGTAAACATTTTTGAAAGGTATCATGCACATTAAAACCTAATAGAATAAGTTTTTTGAATTTACCGGTGTTTATATTAAGAAGTTTGATTAGTAAAGCCGTTGCAAGGTTTTATCTCCAGCAACTGACAACATAAGTACTTCTTTGTGTAAACATCACCGGCTGTTGTTTGTTAACTTGTACTTTTATTTTTTTTCAGTCCTTACATGAATGTAGGGATTCCTCAACTTCTAAGAAATTATTTTTCAAACATAAAAATAGCCTCATCATAACGTGAGGCTATTTTATTAAAGCTATTTACCAGGATTACTATTGAATTTCTACACAACCAACTTCTTCACCTCCACAGCATTCTTACCTTTGTGGGTTATCTGTACTTCAAAAGTTACTTTATCGCCTTCGCGTATGCGGTCTATTAGTGAGTTAATGTGTACAAAAAGGCTGTCATTTGACTTACTGTCTTTGATGAAACCAAACCCTTTGGACTCGTTGAACATGGTTACAACACCGCTTCTCAACAATTCAGCAGGATCTTCAGGTTCTTGCTTGGCAACACCAATCTGTATGCTTTCGGCACTAAATACTTTCTTCTTTTTAGGATCGGGTGGGGTAGAGGTTATCTGCCCGTTCTCGTCCACATAAGCTAGCATAAGATCCAAATCATTGCCATTACGTGCATTTGCCTGACGTTCTTCTTTTTTCTCGGCTTTTTCCTGCCGCTTTTGTAATCTCTTTTTTTCTTTCTCTTTTTTGCTGAATGTTTCCTGCGATTTGCCCATTTTTATTTTTTAGATGATACATGCACCATTTAATTGGTTACTCATGTATTGAAATTTAAATACGTTTGTTGATGAAGTTAGTTAATTAGCACGAAGGTAACAATTAATAACGCCCCTTACATTTGCTATATACAACAACAAATCAATTTTAGTTTTCTAAAACAGAATAGGATTGCCGTTATTTCTGATTATTTTTATTTTTTCATACCCTAAAAAAAATAAGTTAAAGTGAATAATGACAATCAAATAGTAAAGCGACTTACTCAAATTATTGCAGCTTTTTGGTTGGCGATGAAATTTATAAGCATCAAACTTTGGCTTACAGATAGAAATTATCCATTGGTTCCAATTGTAGAATTGCCTTCATTTATTCATGTTTTACTTTTTGCAATTTCTACTGTTTTAGCCCTTTGGCTAATCATAAAGCCCCAAAACAGGTTGGTGATGATTGCAGTGATTATAACGGAATCCACTATAATCTTGGGCGATCAAAACAGGCTGCAACCTTGGCACTATCAATATTTGTTTACATTTTTTGCCATTGCTTTTAACAAAGGCAATAGTAAAAAGGCAATTCAGGCTATCATTATTATGACGGCAGCCACTTATCTTTTTAGCGGATTACAAAAAATAAATGCCGGTTTTATTCATTCGGTTTGGTCAGTGCACATGTTGAAACGTTTTTTCAAACTGCCCAATCATATCATAAATAACCGCTTTGTTCAGTGGATGGGCTTTGTAGTACCGTTGATAGAAATAAGCGGGGCAATAGGCCTGCTATTTATACGAACTATGAAACCTGCAGCATGGTTGCTGATGGGCATGCATATTTTCATCCTCTTATTTCTCGGGCCAACAGGCATCAATTACAATGTAGTTGTATGGCCATGGAATGTGCAAATGATGTGGCTACTTTATTTATTTTTTATAAAAAATACTTACCAATTAAATCCTGCATTGTATAAGAGCCCTGCAAATTATGTGGTGGCGTTCTGCTGGGTATTGTTGCCTATACTTGGATTGTTTGGTTATTGGGATAAATTCTTATCCGCAGGCATGTACTCCGGCAGAGAAAAGTTAAAGCAATATCATTTTAAAGACAGCAGTACTGTACCTGTGGAGTTGCGACCATTTATACATCAAAGTAAGTATGATACTGCTACCAACATTATTTTAACCGATTGGAGTGTAAAGGAACTTAATGTTGCAGCAGTGATTGAACCACGGGTGGTAAAAGGTATTACCACAAAACTCAATGAACGGTATGCTGCACAGCAGTTACACTTTGAAATAACAGAGCGGAGGCATTAATAGAATGGGCTCACGGAAAGTACGGAAGGAACGGAAATGGTTTTCCATACTTTCAGGTATTTTAGTGAGCCATAATTTTCCACAGATTGAAGTTAAGCTTTGCTTAAACTGCAATAAGTACATGGAACACTTAACCTAGCTGTGTATATAGTTAACTTTTTCTTTTTTTATATCCCATTTGACAATGCCAATATTTTTTGCGAACCATATAGTGGCTATTCTTTTTGAGCTACCCAATGTTTCATATATATCCATTTTTAAGCAGTCCTTATAAAGTTTGTTATTAATTTTTACTGTTTCTTTAGCAATGTATCTAAAAGTCTTCCAATAGTCACCATCTTGGTGATTATAGTCGAAATTTAGTTTTATTCTTTTGGGAAATAGGAATTCTAATTCTGTGTCATACCGCATATCTTTTGACCAACCGTAGCCAACATACAGCTTTCCATTTTTAAAGCTGTAAAGTCTTTCAGCAAAAGAGTTATCATGCATCCAAATCTGACTATTGGAATCAGTAACAAGTTTTTCAAAATAGTATAAATCAAGTTCCCCATTTATGATGTAATTGTCCCGCAAAGCTTCAGACAATAATATCTTTCTTTGGTTTGATTTAATCATTGTTTTTGCTATAACGTGTCTGCAAATGAGTGTGTCACTATAAGTAAGATTTGTCGAATCAATCTTCTTTATAAATACAATAGTCTGGTTTTTATTTAATGGAAAATAGTCTTGCAAAACAACGGTCTTACAGGAGCAAAATATAATTGTCAATATAAAATATAGTGATAGTTTAATGGTCATAATAATTACAGCTAAACTCAAAAGTAAATGTAATTACTCGTACCTCTTTTTGCTAATCCCAACAAATGGCATAATGGCGTTTAAAAACCTCGTAAGACTTGCTCTACCCAACTCTTTTCAACAAATCATCAGCAGCCTGCTTTGACCGTCTTTTTCTTTAGGGGCACGGTGAATACAGGGCAGAACTTTGCTCCCGGGAAGATCAATGGCGAGCCTCCACATATTACCAATGCCAAGGTTGACGGGGCTTGCACCCTGTGCAGCCATATAATGCAGATCTAAATAATGCTCACTTAAAAATGAATCAAATTCTCCTTCGGGTCCGTTGTGTAATTTTTTAAGCTGATCCCGTATTTCAGGAATAAGCACTTTTTGTATGGCTTGCGCATTTGGCAATAGTTCGCTGGGTGCGCCATAGTAAGTGCATAAAAAAGTATCCGCTGGTACAGGGGAGCGGTCAGCATGAAAAGAATATACATCAGTTGGAAAAAAAGGGTTGTCATCATCCCGCTCGTAGTACTTGATAATATTGAGTGTGGGCAATGCGCCATGTGCTTTCAGCAAATGATAATCAGCTAACAAAATAGCTCGGGCAAGCTGACCCTGTTCACTTAGTTGCAGCGCTTCAAGTGCCTCCGGATCAAGTACCGTTATATTTTCAGTTGATGCTCCCTTATAAACGATCTCTTCAAAATCGCCCTGCAGTGTACGTTTCCAGCAAATGGCATTTATTGCCCCATCAAAGGATGTGGATAAAAGTTCATTAAAGCTTGTGACATGGTGTATTTGATTACCGGTGGCTGGTATATTGATCATTGATCAAAAATGATTGGTGTAAATATAGAAGCAATAATCTGGTTAGCCAATCTTACTTAATTCCCTTGTTGGTTTATTTTGTGAATTTCTTCAGCTTCTTCTATGGAGATCATTGAGCTAGTTTGGCTAATAATTCTTTGTCTTCAGACAGGATTTTGTTTAGTGGAGAGGCACGATTAATCTTTACACCATTCTTTGTATCTAATTCTTTAAGAAATGAAAGAAGTTCCCCCAAAGCTTTATCTGCGAAGTGGACTAAAACCTTACTGATTTCGTATTTAATTTCTTCCTTAGACATTGTTACACATTTGATACTCGAATTTACAGCTTTTTACAAATTAAATCCGCCAACGGCTAGGAATTGCTTCAGGTGGGATATTTTATAATGTCCGGAATTCCTACACAGTGTAGGGACTGAATAGAGATATAAAAGAACAGGTAACAAACAAAAGAACGGCACCCTAACAGTCTACCGGATGCAGTCCTGCTTTTCATGCGTAAATTTAAGTTACGCTTCGCTTAAACTTAAATTAGCAGGGAGTTAGCCATATTTCTATTACTTGTTAAGTTAAATCGAGTGAAATCTGTTTCATCAAATCGAAAAAGTCGAGAAGAAGATAATTAGTTGGTGTTGTTTTTGACGTTTCCATTAAAAATTGACCAGGAGTAGGAATTTTAAGCGGTATTACTCCATAATACCTTTTAATAACTCTTTCATATTCATCCTGTGATTCTACCGAGTTATGGGCAATATGGTTTCTTATTCTCTTGAAGTTAAAAAGTTGCTGTCTATTTGTAGTGTAGGGTAATTTTATTGGATGTCCATTTTGTAAATAAACTTCAGATCGAGCAATTACAGTATCGGGACTTGTCCAATCAAGATGTTTCATTGAAGATTTAATGAGTTGTTCAGAATGTTTAAAATTCATGGGTTTTAAATATGAGTGAACAATCGTATTTCTTACAGGCTGTTTTTCTAAACAATAAAGTAAAAATATTTCACGAAGAAATCCTTCATAATTTCTAAACCCAGCAAAGAAAATTGACTCAACCAATAATTCTATTTGAGATTTTGAAAGTTCATCAGCTACAAATTTTTTATGGTTAGAAAAATCAAATTTCTCTAACCTCCTTATTTCATTTATAAAACTATTGTGTGACGCACTTATTTTGAGTCTATTTTTAACTGCCATAAATTAGTTATTAAAGAGCGTCAATTATTTTCTTGCATAGAAAGTTTGACCGCAAAACTCTTGCACTTGTATCGGTTGATCCACGTCTTGTGTAGTTGATAAATTCTCTGTAGCCTTTTGGATAACCTCTATAGTCTGTTTTTTTAGTAATCTCATCAAACATTGTGGTGACATCATCTAGCGCAATTCTCATTTTGCCAATTGATTTTTCATTAATTGTTTTTTTCAAACTTTTATCTAAACCATTTAATGTAAACAGAAGATGGGCAATTGATACGAATAAAGTGTAAAATAAAGTAGTTCTTGAATAGTTTGTGTTCTTTAGTTCGCTTGCTGGATAAATTGCTCCAATATAACTCATAACCTTATCAAATTTTTCTGAAGTAGTTTTGAGACCATCTTCAGTATCTTCATACTTCTTATAATATGATTCAATTCCCTTATTAGTTCTTACTGTATCTAAGAGTGCAACAAAGAGATCTGCTGTTAACTCTGCTTCAGCCATCCTTGTTACTTGGGCTTTTGAAAGTATGCCTGCATCAACATAAAAACTTACATATTTAAAACCTAAAGAGTAAACAGACTGCTTGAAAAATCCTAAATATTTTCCGTTAAAAATTTCTTGAGGAATAAGCTTTACTGTATATGTGTTTACTCGTGCAAAAATATCAAGCAATTCTTCATAAGCTGGGTCAAATAAGAGGTCTACGCCCAACTCATATTTGAGGAACTCCTTGTCCAAATCATCTGGCAATGTTTGATAAGTAAATTTTGATAGTTTCTCATTGTGTGCTTTAGATATTTTAAAATCGCCATTATAGTATTCAATCATTGCTCTTAACCTTTGCTGCCCATCGACAACAACTCTTATTGTTTTAGCTCCTTTTAGTTCTTGGGTAATGATAATTTTGGGCATTGGTTTGCCTCTTAGAATAGTGTCAATCAAATATGACTTTGCTTTGGGTGACCAAACAGACCGTCTTTGAAAATCAGGTGAAAGTTTCAATAGTCCGTTTTTATCCCATTCAATAAAATCAGAAATACCGTATGTTCTTGTATCAAACTTTTTCATTTCATTTTACTATTAGTTATCAAAGTTAATAGTTCGTCCTATTTATTGGCTTTCAATCGCAAGTTTCTTGCAGCCAGTCAGGTGTAGCATTGTCGCTGATTGGGTTTTTGATAACTACCGAGTATTGCTGCAGATGGGATATTTTATAGTAATCTATCCTAAACCACTTCTGATTAAAGATATAAAAGTATAGGTTAACAAACAAAAGCCCAGCAATAATTGTCCAGCCCAGATGAAGCACAACAGCGATATGACCCGTGCTGAAAAAAGTTGACTGTTTTAGGGTTCAAATCCTGTTATTGGTTGTCTAAGATAAAATGACCATTGCTTCAATGTCCAGTCAGCCTTGCAGCACACAGTTCATGTTAGCGGCTACTTTGTAAGTTAATCCTCATATACTTGTACTTTAAACAACGGTTGGTCCCATTCAACCGGGGTCGCATCTTCAACTAATATTTTGTTAATTACACCGGAAATTTCAGATTCAATTTCATTATTTAATTTCATAGCGACAATAACACAAACAACTTTACCAGGTGAAACAGATTCCCCTATATTTATATGCTTAGGTTTAGTAGGTTCACCTCTTCTAAAAAACTTCCCAATCATTGGGCTTCTAATCATTAAGAATTTAGGTTGAATTAAAAATAACTGATCTCCAATTTCAACAGGTTCTCCGTTTGATTTATTTGCCTCTAAGATTTTTCCAATTTCCTCTTCAACATAAATTGCTACCAAAATATTCCTATTTCTTATCCCGCAAACAATTGTATTTTCACTAATCTCCTTTCCTGGAATTATTTCGATTATTTTTTGAATAACTGGAACTTTATCAATGTATATTCCTGAAATTGGTGACCTACATGAATAAATACTACTCCATGAATTCGTATAATCAACTTTTAAGATTAACAACAAAGGATGTGTTCTAATTAAACAAATAGGTTGATTTTGGTGTAAGAAAACCCCCACGTCAGATACCCAACTTGAAAATGTTCCTGAAACTGGGCTTTCGACATTAATTAACTCATTTTCAGTTCGAACAGTCGCAATAACTGATTTTTTTTCAATAACTGTTCCAACTTCAAATTTATTATTCCAGGATTCTAACTTCCCAGCTTTCATTGGAGTTATTTTATAAGTGCCATATTTTTTGTCAATTCCCCTAAATTTGACCTTAAGATTTGGTTTCCAATAACATAAATCAGGTTGATAAGTAAGAATTCCTCCATAACCGGTATCGCCGCTAGAAAATGTCCAATGTGGTTCACGTTTTTCATAGTTTCCAATAATTTGTAAAAGCGGAATATTAATTGTTGATAAAACGTCCCCTTTTCCGCAAAATTGGTTGTCTTCAAGTCCAACAAATATTTTACAATAATTTTTAATATAAAGTGTCAAAGGTTCATTATTTTTAAGGTCACAAACTACCAGTTTCGGAACATACTTTCTTTCACTATTATAAAAGTTATCATTTACCAAATCATAGTTTGTTTTTCTTTCGATTTCCCAATTCAAACATTCTGGTTCACTTCTTGTTGCTACAATAGGAAAATACGATAAAATCAAATCGAATGGTGCAATAATAAATTGTTTTACAAATAATAGAGAAAGTTCTTTGTATATCTTCTCTTTTTTTTCATCATTTTTCTCAGACTTCCAATCTTTAATTAATTCCGCGTTTTGTGAAAGCAAATACCGTTTCAATTTTTCATTCCGAGCATAGTAAATTTTTTCCTTTAGGGCTTTTATTATTTCCAAATAAGCAACATCTTCAGAGTCCCAAAAGCTACTTTTTACAGGATTTTCTCGACTAGGTAATATTTCAAAATTTGAAATTAAAGTATCAGAATAATCGACACTCCGAATATAAATTGGTAATATTACGGATAGCCCATTTTTTTCTCTTTCCAAGGCTACCTGCATTTCGTAATTGTATATGTAATCTGTGGAGAAGAAATCGGGACTAATAAGAAAGATTATTATGTCGGCACTTCTAATTTTCTCCTGAACTAAATTTTCAATATCAAAACCAGCAATAATTTCTCTCCTATGCCAAGAACTGAGTAGTGATTCTCGTTGAAGTACCTTTAGATGTTTTTCTAAAGAATCAAGGAATAAAATATCCTCAGAAGCACAACAGAAATATAATTTTACTTGTGTCTCTTTAGAATCAATTATCTGATCCATAATAATTACTTAATTATATTAATTTATTGTTGTTTCGTATAACCAGTTACTTTTATACAATCCTTAATTCCGTCAATTACATTTAAAAAAGCTTCATCTAAATTTTCCCATTTCGATATTGGCAATGAATTTTTAGGCAAAGCTTGGATTTTTCCAAAAGAAAGGCCTTTCCAATCACAGGGTCTAATTAATATGGGTATCACAATTAACTTCTCTTTTTTATATAGTTTCATAGCAATACCTGTTTCGATTTCATAACAGTATTTAGATGCCAAATAACTTGAACTAATAAGCAATAAAACAATATCGGATTCAATTAATTTACTTTTAATTAATTTTTCCCATTCCTGCCCAGCATGAACATCTTTATCGCTCCATGTTTCAATACTTCCAATTCTTTTAAGTGCTGAAAAATGCTTAACAAGTAAATTCATGTAAATCTCGTCGTCATGACTATAAGATATAAATAATTTCATTGCCTTCATACTTTGCATATAACTGTTCTAAAAATAAAAGTATAAATTTTAATCATAAGTTTTTGCTAACCCATATATTGACGCAGTAAGACGACCTTTTTATAAAGAATTGGCAATAGTTTTCAATGTCCTAATCCTACGTTTTTTAAATTAGCCTATGCCAATACGACATTTAATCGATTATATTATTTACTCAATTGCTAAACTACAATCTTTTATAATAAAAAACTTTTTCCTCAATTAATATTTTTGCATATTTCATCAGGCATTATCCCTCAACTCTACTAACAGGGCTTTACCTTCTCTATTCCTTTTATTTTAAAAACTGTCGCAAATCAGATCTTCATATCTTGTAACAACAAATAGCCAATGTTAGTATTTTAGGAAGCGATACTAAGCTTTAAGGAAGAGATGTTAGGTTGATGGAAATATATCATTGCTTAACACCTAACACTTCTTAACTCTAATATCTAACATCTAGCTACTAAAGATCTAAATACTTTCTTACTTTTATATTTCAACCACCAAACTACTTTTTATGCCTACAAATCAATCTGACTTTTCTGCAAAGACAGGTAAGGCCAAAACCCCGCTAATGCAGCAATTGCAAAAAGCATTTCGCATAGCATTGTTTTCCCAAAAAAATAAAATCCCTGCTGATGAGGTTGCCGGTGATATGGTTGCACATAATGCTTCGCGAAGAAGATTTATAGAGCAAACTACCAAAGGTCTTATTGGTTTAGGTATCAGTAATATGATACTTCACGGTTGCGCCAAGGGGGTAGAGGTAGATGATAATAACCGGGGTGACGCTACATTTTCACAGAAAATGAATGGCAGAAATCAGCCAAAAATTGCAATAGTTGGTGCCGGTATTGCCGGACTTAATTGTGCATTTACTTTGCAAAAGCAAGGCATTAGTGCTTCTATTTATGAGGCCAATACAAGAACAGGAGGGAGGATAATTACAGCCAATAATATTATGGCTAATGGCCTTACAACAGAATTAGGTGGGGAGTTTATTGACTCGGGTCATAAGGATATGTTGAAGTTGGCGGCTTACTTTGGCTTGCCACTTATAGATGTAGAATCTCCTGCTAATAACGGATTTATAAAAGACGCTTACTATTTCAATGGTCAACATTATTCAGAGCAGGATGTTATCAATGCATTTGTGCCCATAGCAGCTGCTATGCAGGCAGACATAGACCAATTACCTGATGTTATTACTTACAACAATCCAGGAAGTGCTGTATTGTACGACAATATTTCTTTGGAGCAATATATCAACGGACTGAATTGTGCAGGTTGGTTCAAGGAGTTACTTACTACGGCATTTGTTACAGAGTATGGATTGGATGCAGGGTTGCAATCGTGCATCAATATGTTGTACCTTATTTCTACAGATACCTCTGCCGGCAAGTTTGAGATTTTTGGCGATAGCGATGAACGATATAAAATAAAAGGCGGCAACCAAAAGTTGACCAATGCGCTTACGCAACAGTTGAGTAATCAGATTTATTATGAGCACAAACTTGAAGCAGTCAATCAAAAAGCCAATGGAAAATATGTACTCACTTTCCGAAAACACAATAATGTGTTGACAGATGAAACGGTTGATTTTGTTGTATTTGCAATTCCATTTAGCATTTTGCGAAATGTTGATTTTAAGTTCAGCCTACCCACTTGGAAGAGTAATGCTATCAACAACCTTGGTTATGGCACCAACGCTAAACTATTGATAGGTTTTAGAAGCAGGATATGGCGTACACAGGGTTTCAGAGGTTACACGTTTACCGATGAGTCTTTTCAAAACGGGTGGGACAATAGTGAGTTGCAATCCGGTACTGCGGGAGGCTTTACTATGTATTTTGGCGGTACTCCCGGAGTGCAGTTGGGCAACGGTACAGCACAATCGCAGGCGGCCATTCATCTCCCGGGGTTTGGCAAAGTATATCCCGGTGCATTGCAGCAACTCAATGGCAATGTGCAGCGGTACCATTGGCCAACATCACCTTACGTAAAGGGTAGTTATGCATGCTACAAAACAGGACAGTTTACCACCATAGCAGGTGCAGAACGTAAGCCTGTCGGCAACATGTATTTTGCAGGGGAACATTGCAGCCTCAACTACCAGGGATTTATGAACGGTGGCGCAGAGACAGGTCGAAAGGCTGCGGAGAAAATACTGGACAATATTTGATGAAGTGATTCGATGTGCTTTTTACGCTCACTCTATTCTGGCAGTACCATCACTTATTTTAATGGTGTATGCTTCGGGGGTAATGTTAAATTGCTTTTGATAAGATGTAGTTGCCTGTTTAATAAATTCATCAACAGCTTCTGTTTTTACAAGGTTAATGGTACAACCTCCAAAACCGCCACCCATAAGCCTTGCACCTGCAACAGTATTGTTTTGCTTTGCCTGATCTACCAAAAAATCCAATTCTTTGCAACTAACATTGTATAGCTTGCTTAATCCTTCATGAGTAGCATACATCAGTTTTCCAAAACCCGCAATGTCGTTTTGCTTCAGCAGTTTGCCTGCCTGTTGTGTGCGACCTATTTCTCCTACCACATATTTGCAGCAATTGTACACCGCCGGCTTCATAGCTTGTTGAAAAGGTTCAATAGCACTACTGTCCTTTATTTCTCTAAACGTTTGAATGTGTAGGGCTTGTTTTAAAATTTCAAGTCCTTCTTCACATTGTTGCCTGCGGATATTGTATTCTCCTGCAGCCAATGAATGATGCACCTTGCTGTTAAGTAAAACAATAGCATATTCATCTGTTACAAAAGGGAAATATTCATGCGTAATATTTTCGCAGTCAAGTAAAATGACCTGGTCTTTTTTGCCAAGCAGATTGGCATACATATCCATGATGCCACATTTTACATTGGGGAAATTGTGTTCAGCTCTTTGACAAAGCAACGCCAACTCAACTCTGTTAAGACCGATATTGAAAATGTCATTCAACGCAAATGCAAGCCCACCCTCAACTGCCGCCGAAGAACTCATGCCGCTACCGCGGGGAATGTCACCACCAAATACACAGTCAAATCCCTGAATGTTTTTTCCGGATAATTGAAACTCATTCACCACACTAAGCACATAGTTTTTCCAGCCCTCCATTTTTGTTACTTCGCTTATAGAGGTGCTAAGTTTTTCCTGAAAGTCAAATGCGTAAAAATTAATGTTGGTGCTATGGTTGTTTGCAATTGCAAAATAGATGCCTTTATCAATAGCAGCAGGCATTACATAGCCGCTGTTGTAATCAATATGCTCACCTATTAAATTTATGCGTCCCGGTGAGTAATACAATATCGGTGAAGAAGAATAGTTTGCTTTGAAACAATCTAATATTTGCTGTGCCGTACTATTCATGATTTTGCAATTAATATAAGAATGATGCTAAGATAGTTGATAGGATAGTATGGTTATGTCTTTAGTATATTATATTGAAAGTCGATTTTAAAATGTAAATAGGCATACTTATCCTGCAGAAAAAGCCCGCTGCAATGCTGCAGCGGGCTTTTTATATGCAAGCAATTATTCTTTGTTGACTTTTCATATCTTCATAATCAATTTTTTATAGCCTTAACGGCCTTCACGTCATCTCCTTGTCTTACCTCTATTAGGTAAACACCGCACACCAATGCATCGCCAAAATGGAAGGTTTGTTCGGGCATTCCTTTGGCAGTATAAACAGTTTTACCATTTACGTCCAGCACTCTTATTGTCACAGCATCTTGCTTAGATGAATGTACTAGTAAAGAGAATTTGCTGCGGCTTGGGTTAGGTGACAGCTGCACATACAGGCCAACGGGCATGGTTGCTTCGGCTGACTTACTTGCTATGGCAGTCTTGGTAACAATCGTACAAGTAGGTGATGTTTGCGCTATCGCCACACCAATTGAGTAACCTTTACAGTTTTCTGCATCATTCACAAACACCCGGTAGTTGGCTGCTTTGAGGTTGTTGAATGTATTGACTGTGCCAAAATTTCCTGTTGTTCCAAACCTATATTTATAAGGTGATGTACCACCTGTAGCGTTTACAGTGATGCTACCATTCTTTGCATTGGGGCAGCTTTCATCTATCTTTGTAAATGTGGCTGATACCGGTGTATTGGGTTGCGCTATGGTTGCATTGCCACTTGCTGAGCAACTGTTTGCGTCTTTGACAAACACACTGTAAATCCTCGGCGCCAGACCAGTCCAACTGTTAGTGGTGCTGAATGTGCCTGCTGTGCCAAACCTGTATTGGTATGGCTGCGTGCCGCCTGTTCCATTGGCTGTTATGGTGCCGTCTGCCTTGAGGTAGCAGGTCACATTGGTCTTGCCAATGCTAAGCCCAATGGCAGATGACTGCACAATGGTGACCTGGTCAGAGATGCCTGCACAACCATTTGCATCCAGTATGGAAACACGGTATTTGCCGGGTTTCAGGTTGGTAAATGTGTTGGCATTGCCATAAGCCCTCACTGTGCCAATACGGTAGCTGAACGGACTAACGCCATATGTTGGTTTGATGGTAATGGATCCATTGTTGTTGCCAAAGCAGCTCACATCGGTCTTGACATAAGTGCTGGTGACAGACAAAATAGCCAGGTTCAGTGTGATTGTGCTATCACACCCTGCGGCGTTGGTTGTGTGCCATACTGCATCGGTTGAGGCTTTGTAGGTGCTGTCGTGCCAGGTAAATTTATTGCAAACATTAGCAATAGTGTCCGAGCTGGTCAGATCATTTACGGTCACCTTTACTGGTGCAGATGTTGAACTGCAGTTTGTAGCAGTATTGGTAACTGTTACCGTATAGTTGCCACCTGTATTGGTGGTTATAGAAGAAGTTTTAGATCCTGTGGACCAAATATAGAGCATAGTAGGATTATACTCCCAAAAATCACTTCTCATAGTCCCGTCCTCTCCAGTTCCTATATAGCCCTTGTTACCAATAGAAAAACTTGTAGCCTTCCACCTCGCAGTCCCCCTAAAAATAGTCTTCTGAATCCAAATATCAATGGCAGGTTCGTATTCGAAAAAATCACTTTTTAATACACTGCCATCGTATCCCAATCCGATATAACCTTTGTTGCCAATAGAAAAGCCAATAGATCCTTCTCTAGCTCCACCGCCGAAGTTGGATTTTTGATTCCACAAATCATTAGAGGCATCGTATTCAAAAAAATCATTTTTTAGTGTACTGCCATCATAGCCCAATCCTATATAACCTTTGTTTCCTATAGAGAAACCAAGTGCATTTTTCCTTATTCCGTCAATATTCTTTTTTTGTACCCAATTGTCATTAGTGGGGTCATATTTCCAAAAATCTTTTTTAGTTATATTGCCACCATATCCCGTTCCGATAAAGCCATTACTACCAATTGAAAAGCCAACCGCCCCTTCTCTTGGAGTTCCTCCGAAATTAGCTTTCTGGAACCACACATTTGTGGTGGGCGTATATTCCCAGAAATCATTTCTTTCACCACTACTATCCAAACCTGTTCCTATATATCCCTTATCACCAATAGAAAAGCCCACACTTTGGTATCTTCCTGTTCCTCCAAAATCAGCCATTTGTGTCCAGGCATGAGAAATTGGGTCAAATTCCCAAAAGTCATTTTTAAATACTCCATCTAAACCAGTACCTAAATAGCCCTTGTTGCCGATTGAAAAACCAACAGCACCATGCCTTCCCGTTCCCCCAAAATTGATATTCTGTTTCCAAGTATTACCGCTATCGGATGGATTTGCTTTCAATGTAACGCTGTCGCCAGTACAAAATGTAACTGGACCGGTGGCACTAATAGTAGGATATGGTATACCATTATCGGTCACGACAACTGTTTGACTAACAGGTAGAGCGGGATTATTATTTACGTCAGTAACGTTCCAAGTGATGGTAGTGGTACCTACTGGATAAATTGTGTTGAGTGGTTGTCCATCGCTACGTACACCCGTTGGACTACTAACCGAGCAGTTGTCTAATGCAGTGGCACTTACAGCTACTGTCGCACCACATTGACCACTATCAGGACTCACGATCTTATCACCATTAGTAACGATAAGGGGTATCTCATTATCGCTCACTCTCACAAAAAACGAACATGAATCAACTCCCGCTACATTACTAGCATAAGCAATTACTGTTGTTACGCCAGAATTAAAAATACTCCCAGGGGCTATTGAATAACTAATAACAGGGCTTGGTAATCCGGTGGCAGAAACAGAGAAATTTACAATCGTAGAACATTGATGTAAGAGTGTAGGTGAATCAATGTTAGATGGGCAAATTATTTTAGGGGGTATGAATGTCACATCTTTTTCAAAAGTAAGTTTATCAACTACAATGTATGGTCCTGTGATTGTAACTTTCTTAATATTAGAAACCGAGCTAGTGTAACCCATGAAATGCTTTTTCCAATTATCAGGAGATCCGGTTGCTATTGAAGTGCATGTTGCTATTAAAGCATTGGAAGTATCATATAACTTTAAGGTTATAAGGTTTTTACCGCTACAAAATGGTCCGCCCTCAACATACAATCCAACTTTTGAAGCAAGGATTGGAAGACTAAATCCCATGACATCCACCAGATTCTCGGTATTCAAATTAATTGAAGATGCTCCTTCGGGAACACTTGTTGCAGAAGTTGTTGAAATACATGGACCCCAAGGTGCAGGCCCTTTTGCCCAATCTGATAAAATTGCACCATAGAAATTATTTGGAATTGGGTCCGTTAATATAACGCCAGTTGGAAAGGTAAATGGGGTTACTGGAACAGAAAATCCATATCCCGAGTATCCTGCTAACACAGGATTGTTAGACGATATGGGAATATTCTCAAAAGATTCTACGATTGCAGATGGACCGAATGAAGGTATTGAGTCACAATAGCCATCTGGAACTGAATTATTTTTTGATTTTAAAGAATTCTTAAGCGGATTAAATTGCAATAATCTATTGAAATCATCACCATATCCTGCATTCTTGTACCCTTTATTATTATGCCTAAAAAAAGATCTACAATATGAGTCATCGTAAAATGTTACTATCTTAGGCCAAAGGGTAACGCCAAAATTTGGTTGTGATAAAAAGACATTCTCTTGTTCGAAAGGGGATGATACTATGCGACTGTTGGTAATGCAGATTTGTCCAATTAAGCTTATAGCAAGCCACTGAAATAGGACTAACAAAATGATTTTTTTCATAACTTTATTTTAAAAAGAAATTAAAAAATTATATTAAAAAATCATTACATTGGGGGAGCTATATCTGAATAAAGAGTTATGAAAAAATCGAATTGTGCGAAGACAGATTTCTTATATCTTATAACGTAATAATTATAATTTTCCGCATATGGTAGTATTTTTTTAATCATTTGTTTTGGTTTAAGAAAACCATAACTATGTATAAATATGATGCGTGTAACGGACAATTATCAATTGTGATGAGTAAACTTGTTGTTTACAAAACCATTACTGCATCTGTAAAAACACTGTTAGTTGTCCAGCCTCTTTCCGTAAAGCGGATAACCGTTTAGTTTTTAAAAAGCAGCGGTAGAAAATGTTTTTTTATGATGAATAAATGATGGCGCTACTGCATCAATAAAAATTTGATAAAAACTTATGTTGTTAAAGTTAATTATTTTCTATGAGATTGAGTAAACTGCTATATTAATAAATTAATATTTCCAGTTTTTATTAAACACGGTTAGGTTCTTTTCTCTTGGCAAAGCCTTGTTACACTTTTATCTTATTGCGAAAAGAGCCGCTCCAACATTCAATCGGAGCGGCTCTTTTTATAATAGTCATTTAGTCAATGGTCAATTAGTCTTTGCCCATTTGTAATTCTTAATTCCTGATTTTTACTGCTTTCACCGTTCTCACTTCATCTCCTTGTCTTACTTCAACAATATATATACCGGGTGTAAATGACTCACCAAAACGATAGGTCTGTTCGGGTAAACCTTTTGTGGTGTAAATGGTTTTGCCGTTAACATCCATGACTCTTAACTGAATACTTATTTGTTTTGAAGACCGTAAGTTAAGCGTAAAGTTATTGGTAGTTGGGTTGGGTGATAATGAAAGTCCCCATGCGGTATTGGTTGTTTCTACCACATTTTTTTCAGCTTTGGCAAAGGTAGAAGTGATACAGGAAGGTGAAGCTTGCCCCACAGTAGTGAGTATAGAAAAACCACTGCAATTGTTAGCATCGTTTACATACACCCTGTAGCTACCTGCTTTAAGATTAGTAAATGTATTGGTAGATGTAAATGGACCTATACCGCCAAATCTATAACTGTAAGGCGGGGTACCACCTGAACCATTTACTGTTATAGAACCATTCTTTGCACCGGGGCAGGTTTCATCTGTCTTTGTTGAGGTACCGCTTACTTTAGTTGGCTGTGTAACCTGTACAACAAAATTGCCAACACAACTATTTGCATCTTTAATGTAAACTCTATAAGCATCAGCTTTTAAATTATTAAAAGTATTTGTATTTACATAAGAACCTACATCACCTAACCTGTACATATAGGGGCCAACACCGGTAGATGGTGAAACAGCAATTGAACCATTTATACTTCCGTAGCAAGATGCATTGGTTATACTTGCAGTACCTCTAACAGCAACCGGTTGTGTTATGGTTACCTGGCTTGTAATACCTGCACAACCATTTACATCTAATATAGATACCCTGTATTTACCTGCCTTTAAATTATTAAAAGTATTATTGGGTACATAACTGCCAACCGTGCCTATTCGATAGGTAAATGGAGCTACTCCATAAGTTGGATTCACTGTTATGGAGCCTGTTCCTGTAGCAAAGCAGGTAGCATCTGTTTTACTTGTATTTGATGTTACTGATAATATAGTCAGATGGAGCGTAGCTGCACTATCGCACCCCGCAGCATTTGTGGTGTGAAATACATAATCCCCTGATTCTTTGTACTCTGTACCGTTCCATGTGTATTTGTTACAAATCGCAACGGTGGTTTCTGATGTGGTTGGCTGAAGGACAGTGATGGTTTGTGTAGCGGTATTGCTGCATCCATTGCCATCGGTGCCTGTTACTGTGTATAGTATATTCCTGGGTATCCCGGCCAAATTGTAATAGTTGCTCATGCTGGATTCTGCAGCTGTCCGGTCGGTGTTTGACAGCACAGTATTGTACACCATTACATCCATGAAGTCACAATCGGAATATTCTGAATTACCGGCTACCCAGCCACCCAATGCAATACCATTTGGGGGTGCAACACCAGCACTGTTGTTTGCAATCAGGTTGCCATTTTCATAGAACTGTGATGTGACCCCGTTGCTTGCACCTGAATAAATATAAATTGAATTGTCCGAAGGCGATACCGTGGTATAGACCCACCCTTCAAAATAAGCTATTGATTTATTACCGGCCCACCAGCCCAGCAGCCAATTGTTGCCTACAGAACTCAACACCCTTTGCCGGTTAGGGCCGGTTTGTCGGGCAGCATAGACAACTGTGTAAGGTGAAGTAAAATTAGTGGCATTGAGCATTTGATGTCCTGCCGTGAAATGCAGGACAGGTTTACCATTGACGCCATTGGCTACAAATTCCGGCTGTAGCGAAGGATTGGTTTGGGTTACATGGTTCCCGTTTCCGGATTGGTCATACAATATGGTACAAAATCCTGTAGCAACACCCAGCCAGGTATTTATGGCTGCAACATCAAGGTCATTGCCTGACAAACCAAAATCCTGAATCGCATTGTCCGATGAGCGCCTTAGCTGAATAATATTGGAATTGTAGCCGGCAACCAATTTACGCAGGCCTACGAGCAGCGCTGCATTGGTTTGGCTGACGGTGTTGGACACAGCAGGTACAAAAGGTACACCATCCGTTATTCCACCGGTCCAGCTATAACTGCCTGCACCGGTACCTGATAGGGTTACCTGGTTGCCTGCACACACATTTGCCGAAGGCGAAACAGTGGCACCTACGTTGGGCAATGCATTGACTGTCACACTGGTACCTGATGAAGGCGCAGAACCGCATCCGCCTGAAGTTACCACTACTGTGTAGGTTCCGTTTGCATTAGCCGTATAAGTTTGATTGATTTCTCCACCTATCGGGCTGCCGCCAACATACCACTGATAGCCAGTCGCTGAACTGGATGATAAAACAACAGAACCTCCGGTACAAAATGTTGTAGCAGAGCCGGGGGTTATCGTTGGGGTAGAAGGACTATTATTTATAGTAATAGTTGGATTGCTTCCTACGGATATGTTCTCCTGAGATGGAACAAATACTGCATTGGCACTACCGGCTCCGGCTGCGGTAGCCGTAAAAGTTACAGTAGCCGTACCCGCTACCTGTATAGTTGATTGTGCAGCGGATAATGTACCATTTGTTGGTGAATTAAAAGAAATAGCCTGACCCACAAAGGCTGAAAGATTGGCAGGTGCAATAGCTTCGTTTAAGTTGTTGGAAAGGAAACTTGCCGTAATGGTAGAAGTAGCTCCCACACAGATAGGTGATGGAGCGGCCGTATTTTTCAGGTTCAGCCAACGGCTTGTTGATGTACCGAAAATAGATGCAATTGTTGCAGTAGTAACAGGCCCGGAATTTACACCCCACCAATTATTATCTACATTAAAAGTAGTTATCGTGCCTCCGGCTGCTGTAATAATTCTTCCATCTCCATTATTCGGAGGAGCCCCTGATGTAAGTAAATTTGGTGATGTATTTCCGAAAAACCTATTAAAGTTAAGATTGATGGTTTGTGCATTGGTTGATGCTAATACGGCGCCGCCGAATTGTGTTCCATTGGCCCTATTGTTTAAAAAAGTATTTCTTAAAATGTTGGTGGTTACCGGTCCTGAACCTCCGCCAGAGACATTTAGGGTACCGCCTTGGTTGCCGGCAGTATTACCCGAAAATGTGCAACCCGTTATGGTTACATTTCCCACACCGCTATAATTAACAGCACCACCGCCACCACCGGTGGCTGTATTATTTGTAAATGTAGTATTGGTGATGGTTAATGTATGAAAGGTTAATGCAGAGCTTTGTGATATTGCTCCTCCATTAGCTACTGAAGTATTGCTGGTAAAAGCACAATTACTAATACTTGTTACATTATTTGCAAACCCTGCAAGTATTGCACCGCCCGAAGAAGAGGGAAGATTACCACCCGTAAATGTTATTCCACTGATATTAACAGTAATATCGCCCAACTGACTAGAAGACTCTAAATCTAAAATTCGATCTCCAGAACCTGTTATGGTTGTGATGCCCGAACCCGCACCTGTTAAATTGATTGTTTTTGTTCCTGCAGCAGCAGTTGCAGTAATATCAAGATCGCCGGTAGCAGCTGCATTTTCTGATGCTCCGGTGAGTGTAAGCGTATAATTTCCTGCAGGAATATTGATGGTTATAGTTGCTCCAACCGGTTCATTGTTGGTGGCTATGATTGCTTCGCGGAGGCTTATGCCGGCCCCGCCGGGTGAACCGTTAAGTGCTGCAATGCTACTTGTGTTACCATTTACCTCATCTGCTGTCGTTGATAAAGTAACCGTTTGGGCATAAGAATTTGAAGTAATCAATAAGCCAGCAATCAATAATCTAAAAAGTAAGTAATTAATTTTTTTCATAAACAATAGTTTTTAAAAAGCATTCTTAGAAATTGACTTTTTGTGATGAATAAATAATAATACGTGAACCAAAAATTTGATAAGGGGGGGATTGTTAAAGTTAATCGTTTTTTTTAACAGGTGGAGCAAATTTTCATTTTGATAAAATATTATCTGTACAAATTTTTCAAACTTGTTTCAGAATATTTTTAAGGATTTTTTTGCAGTTCAGTTTTTTAGATGGAAAAGACTTATAACACTCTTATTTTGTTGGAAAAAAAAGAGCCGCTCCAACATTCAGTCGGAGCGGCTCTTTCATAAAATGGTAATTTAGTCAAAGGTCAATTAGTCATTGCCCATTTATAACTCATAACTCCTAATTAATCTTCACTGCTTTCACTGTTTTCACCTCATCGCCTTGTCTTACCTCAATCATGTACATACCCGGCGCAAATGATTGTCCAAATCTGTAAGTCTGTTCAGGCAAGCCTTTAGTAGCGTAAATAGTTTTACCGTTAATATCTATAACCCTTACCTGTACACTTTCCTGCTTAACTGATCTAATACTCAATGTAAAGTTCGTAGTAGCGGGGTTGGGCGATAAGGAAAGTGATAATGTTGTAGAAGTTGCTTTATCGGGATTACGTATTCCTTTTGCCATGTTTGATAAACATGAACCGGATGCTTGCCCCACGGTAGTGAGTATTGAAAAACCACTGCAATTGTTGGCATCGTTTACATACACCCTGTAGCTACCCGTTTTTAGGTTGGTAAATGTATTGGTAGATGTAAATGGACCTATACCGCCAAATCTATACCTGTAAGGCGGGGTACCACCTGAACCATTTACCGTTATTGTACCATTTTTTGCACCAGGACAGCTTTCATCCGTTTTAGTTGAAGTTCCACTCACCTTTGTTGGCTGGGTCACATTAACTACAATTTTACCCACACAACTATTTGCATCCTGGATATACACCCTGTATGCATCAGGTTTCACATTGTTGAAAATATTTGAATTCACATATGGACCTACGTCACCTAACCTGTACATATATGGTGCAACTCCTGTAGTGGGTGTAACCGTAATAGTGCCATTAGTTAAACCGTAGCAAGTAGCATTGGTTATACTTGCAGTTCCTCTAACAGCAACGGGTTGTGTTATGGTTACCTGACTTGTAATACCTGCACAGCCATTTACATCTAAAATTGAGACCCTGTATTTACCTGCTCTTAGGTTATTAAACGTGTTAGAGGATACATAGCTACCTACTGTACCTATACGGTAGGTAAATGGACTTACACCAAAGGTAGGGGTTACAGTTATAGAACCTGTTCCTGTGCCAAAGCAGGTAGCATCTGTTTTACTTGTATTTGATGTTACTGATAATATAGTCAGGTGGAGTGTAGCTGTACTATCGCATCCTTTTACATTGGTGGTCTGAAATACATAATCGCCTGATTCTTTGTACTCTGTGCCGTTCCAGGTGTATTTATTACAAATGGAAACGGTGGTTTCTGATGAGGTTGGCACATTTACGGTAACTACAGTACCTGCAGAAGTTGAGGAAACGCAGCCACCTGAAGATACAATCACGGTATAGTTTCCGCTGGAATTTGCAGTATAGGTTTGATTTGTTTCACCACCTAAAGCTCCGTTATTTACATACCATTGGTTACCACTTGCGGCACTGGATGATAAGTTAACAGAACCACCTACACAAAATGTAGTAGAAGAACCGGGAGTAATGGTAGGTGTAGGAGCCGCATTAACAGTTATACTTGCCCTTGCAGGTGTTGTTTCATTCGATGGTACATTATCTATTTGTGCATTCACCGTTGCAGTACCACCCGTACCGTTTGAAGTAAATGTTGCTGTCGCCAATCCAGAAGACTGTATTGTAGTTTGTTCTCCTGACAATGTTCCCAATGCTGCGGACCATGTTACAGGTAAGCCTATAAGCAGGTTAAGATTGGCTAGGCCTACTGCTGTGCCATCAGAATTATTCAGGATACTTGTTGTTATTGCTGTGGTATTGCCCAAACCTAATGTGTTATTGCATATTGGGTTTGTTGAAACTGTTGTTTTTAATTGTAGCCAAGGGTTTGCATCTAATGAACCGCCACCCGCAACATCGCCGCCTGCCTGATTGCAAGGTGAAGTAGATGAAGCGCCAACAGGGTTTGAGTTGCACCCCCACCAGTTATTTTCTGCATTTACACTGCCTGATGATTCTGCAAAATGCAAACCACTTGATAATGATGAGGCAGCACTTGTATTGTTATAAAACCGGTTATAATGTATTTGGGATACAGCCAGATTGGGTGAATTATTAGCAGAAATAGCACCACCTAAGCCATCGGCGGTATTACCAATAAAAGTATTTTTATTGATAGTAACATTGAAACTACCAACAATACCGCCTTGTCCGGAAAAAGCTATAGCTCCACCATTTGCATTGCCTGGGTCTGGAAAGTTTACAGCATTTCCTGTAAATGTTGAGTTGGTTACTGTAAGGTCACCATCATAACCCGGATTATTCCAGATAATAAACAATATTGCACCGCCATCAGCATCGTTACTTGTATTATTAGTAAACGAACAATTGTCTACTATTAAGTCGCCGGATATTTGCATACAAACGGCCCCGCCACCAAATGAATTCACCGGTACTATGTTATTGTTAAATATACAGTTGGATATGGTTAGAGATTCGGCAGTTCCACCTCCTGCACATATTGCTGCACCACCATAAATGTCTGAAGTGAGAAAGCCATTCTCAAACTTAATACCTGACACCGTTATTACCGGGCTGTTGGTAGTACCAACGGGATTGATAAAAAATATCCGGTCCTTTCCTGCACCTGTTGTCATACTAATTACGGTGATTAATGGTCCTGCACCCGTAATTGTTATATTTTGTGCTGTGTTGCCAAATGTAATTTGGCCCAAAGTAAGTAGGTAAGTACCGGCAGCTACATTAATAGTATGTGTACCTCCTGCAAGGTCTGCATCTTCTATTGCTCCTCTTAGTTGGTTGATAGCGTGGCCATCAGTTGTATTAGTTACATTGTACACATTGGCAATTCCCTTTTGCGCTGATAGGGTTAATATTGAAAACACTACACTAAAAATAAAGTCTTTGAATACCGCTATATTTTTAACTGAATTACATATAAAAATCTTCATAAAAAATAGATTTAAAACTGTTTAAAGAACTTTTTAGCCCCTTTGGTAACCACCGTATTTTTTTATGATCTTGGTGGAAACACACCCTGTAAAGCTATACAGAAGTTAAAGGTCAGAAAGGGCATCATATTATTATGCGGTACATTACCACCTGCATTTGCCAGGGCACCTGCGTTCATAGTAACGGGTGAAGGTGCAGCAGGTGCATAAAAGTTTGCAGCCACCTTGGCTGCGTTAGAAGTACCCCAAACCATATTGGAAGGATTGGCTGTACCACCGCCTACTTTACCATTAGCTGTATGGGTATGCATTGGTATTTCAGATAGAACTAAAGTAACGGTTTGTTGTCCCCCGGTTTCACCCAGGAACCGCTGCGAAAGTCCCGGTCCCTGACCCTGATGCATGGCAGCACTGCCCCGCAAATCGGGTAGCCCAAAAGTGGATCGGCCATCCCCGCCGTATGTTGTACCCAATAAAGAAAAAAGGGCAGTATTTTGTGAAATGGGAAGCAATTGACCATTGCATAATGCCCAACCCCTCGGGGCAAAATTGGTAGGTAATATTCTGATTTCTGCTACAAATGGATCTGCCATAAAATATGGTTTTAAAATTATGAAAATCAATTACGGGAAGGAAATATTCCCTGTAAGGCAATACAAAAGTTAAGTGTAAGATAGGGCGATCGGTTTTCGTGAGGTTGATTACCACCTACATTGCCAACAGCCAATGCCGACATACTTACGTCTGCTACTACACCATAAGGGCTAAACCCAGTGTTAGCTGCCCAAAAGTTACCGTTTGGGGAGGTAACAGACGGACTGTTGGCACTGGCTCTTACCTGATGGGTATGGGTTGCCATTTCTGATGCCAATAAAGTATGTAGTTCTGCCCCTGCCTGTTGGCCTAAAAACAATCCATTGCCTTCATGCATGGGTACACGGCCCCTAAGATTAGGCAATGCAAAAGTTGTTTGCCCGTTGCCACCATAAGTTGTACCCAGAAGTGAAAACAAAGCCTGATTCTGATTTATTGGTAAAAGTTGTCCGTTGCACAAGGCCCAGCCTCGTGGGGCAAAGCCAAAGGAGAAAATTCTTATTTCGGATAAAAATGGATCAGCCATTGTATGAGATTTAGAATTAATAATTTATTATCAGGGATATTATAATTTCATTTTTGTTTTTATTGACTTGGAAAAATTCCGAATAATGAAATAATGTAAGATACACAAAGGAATGGGATCATATTATCATGCGATTGATTGCCTCCTGCAGTACCAATGGTACCTGCATTCAATTGAATAGTAGGTGGGCCTGCATTATAAGGTTTTCCTGTCGTTGAACTGGCCCAAAAATTATTTGCAGGATTATCGCTACCCCCTGTATTAGATGCTAAGGGTGTATGATTATGTATAGGAATTTGATTTAGATTGAGGGTTATCGATTCTACACCACCGGTTTCAGCTAGAAAATATGAAGTGCCAAAAGACCCGGTACCTTGGTGTATGGGAACCCGACTTCGCAAGTCAGGAACCGCAAAAGTTGACTGACCATCGCCGCCATAGGTAGTACCAATTAATGCAAATAGCGTGTCATTTTCGGATATAGCAAGTAATGAACCGTCGCAGAATAACCATCCCGCCGGCGCAAAGTTGCCTGCAAACATCCTGATTTCTCCAACATAAGGTTGTGCCATACATATAAAATTGAAAAATTGAAAAATTAAAATCTACAATGTAAATTCGGTTATAAGGGTTAAACATTTGATTACTCAAAAGTTTACTTTGTAAATTCTTTTTTAGAATATTGAATTCATGAATCCTATTAAATCGAAATGAAAATGTTGAGGAAGAATTGCTTTTATATAAAGCAATAGAATTTTAAACAGTTTTAGCGTTTCGATTTGAAAATAAAGCTACAACAATAATATTATAAAATTATTTTTTAAAATTCTTTTCTATAAATATAGTGTTGGTGATAAACGTAAAATATTGAAAGTTTTTTTTAAAGAATAATTCTAAAAGTAATTATTAAAAAATATTTATTCACTCTTAAAATTAAATATCAATTCATTAAGTATCAAAATCAGAAATTCTTAATTTTTTTTTGCGGACTACGCTAATAGCAGAGATAAGTATTTGTCCATCCTGAAACTATTCCTTCAGTTGGTATTTTCACAAAATTGTCCCATTTGTTCTCATAATCTACAACCCGATCCATAATAAGATGGGTATAACCTAAAGGAATTGAGCACTTATAAATAGGTGCAACAAAACAATTAGTTTTTGGGTCTAGTTTCAGGTTGCCACGTGGACTATTTATTTTGCATTTTAAAAGTTGGGATGCTAAAAATAAACCATCATTACAATGCGTATTGTTCATTGATAAAACTTCTTGCAGTATTAGTCCGGTTTCCCATCCAAGCAAAGAAAAAACAGTTGCTGTTTTATTTGTTTGTTCTTGTATGGTTTCTTTGAAGATATTGTTGGTATTGGATTCTAATAATGTGTGCCAGGGTATGTAACCATTAATTGAAAAATTAAAACCATCATTCATTTTCTTTAAGGCTTCTTGTTCCAGCATCATAGGCGAAACAAAAAGATGCAGGTTGTTATTTTTGCTATATTCATTTAAACGGGAATAAAAAAGTGATGCAGGTGTGGAATCGAAAATACAAAGCAGGGTAACAGTATTTTTATCTGACATTAAATAATCTGTAAGCGGATTGATGGAAAAGTCTGCATCGTATCTGTTGTTGTTTACATAATTATAAGTAATAATTCCACCGGCTTTTTCAAACCCATTTACCATAGCGGCCATGTGCAGGTAACCCCCATCATAAAAAGTAGTGGCAACAGCACTATTTTTTTGATCTTGTGTAGCAGCCTCTATACCGGTCAGCCAACCCATAAAAGCATGTTGCAGGGTTAAGTGCACTATGTTAGGTGTTGGAGTCCAGTTAACAGGATAGTTGGCTCCTGAATTGACAATTATGGTTAGCTTGCCAGATTGAATAAGTAAGGGTTGCAGCATCTCAAGTATCCGCAAATCTACAAATGCTATAAGCAACTCTGCTCCTTCTACAAGCAATAGTTTTTCGGTCTTATCATAAACTTCTTTCTCATTGCCGCCAAAACCTATAGATTCAGTAATAAGCTGAATTTGCCCATTTAACGGGTCTTTCAATGCAACTTTTAGTCCATTAATAAAGTCGGTCATTAATTCAGGATGTGCATTAGAACGTGGATAGAGCAAACCTACTTTCATACAATAAAAGGCATCATTTATAAGGGGTAAATAATTATATTTTCTAAGTACTGTATCTTATTGATACCGGTTGTGAAAATAACTTTAAATGCTATTTTAAAAAATTATAAATGTGCAAAGAGTATTTTACATAATAATACTATTCAATTATTTATTTTTTTGCTGAATACATATTAATCTGTAAATTGTAGAAGTTTTATTAACCATTAAACCCTGCTATTATGTATTCCAGAAGAAAATTTTTATTAAATGGAAGTTTGACTACAGGAATAATGTTAGCCTTGCAGCCATTAGAAACTTTAGCCAAAATCACATCACCATTTACAGATATAAGCAGTAGTTACAAATTGCTTATTTTACATACGGGCAATACAGATAACTCTATAAATAAGGGGGTTATTAACACATTTTCACAAGTTAATACTAACCAGGTTTGTATACATGCAGGAAAGCATACCCCGGTAACATGCAAACAATTAACTTATGATGTATCTCCTTCAGTAAATGGCTTGCCATCCTCAATAGACGGTGATTTTAAAATAATTCAAAAGGGCAAGGTCAGAATTGGGGTAGTAAACGCTTTGCCTGAAGAAAATCAGGTTATTGAAAAAATGGATAGACTATCCACTTACCTTAAAAAAGAAAAAAAATGTCATATTGTATTATGTCTATCTCAATTGGGTTATAAAAATAATAATCTTCCCGATGATCTTTCTTTAGCGAAAAATACAACGCATCTTGATTTTATAATTGGCGGACACGATAAAAATTATTATGCACATCCTGTTATTGCATTGAATAAAGCCGATAATGAGGTTGTCATAAAATCATCTTCGGAAAGTGCTTTAGGGTTGGGAGTTATTAATATTGATATTGACGCTAAGGGGCAAAAGAAATCAATCAGTTTTACAGCTTAATAATTTACCTATCCATAAAAATCTAATTTTAGTTTATCCCTATGTTGGGCATTTTGCAAATGTGCTAACCCGTACAAACGTAATTATGAAATTAATTTTAGCCGCTGCTTTTATTAATTTCACCACTATTTCTATCTCCTTAAAAATCATTGCATGACCGGGTACTCTTATAGTTTTGAACCTACTGAAGGGTATCATGAATATAAGGTAACTTCTGTACTCAAAGATTATCTTAACCTACTTGTGGCCCAAACTGACAATAAGGAATACATTGAACATATACTGTCACAAATTAGAAACTATACTACACAACTCAATAATTTACAATTACAAAACCGGTTAGATACAATAAGAGAAGTGTACAAGGCTATAGATGGATATTTTAATGCAGCACCTGATGAAAGTAAAAAAGATATACAATGTTCGGAAGGCTGCACCGCATGTTGTTTTATAGATATTGATGTGTCTTATAATGAGGCTGCTCTAATTATTGATTATTGTAAAAGCAATGATATTTTAATTGATAAAAAATATCTGGAAGAACAAGCTATTTTGGGTAGACAAGTATACTCAACATTATCAAAATGTGTATTTCTAGTCAATAATCTTTGTTCGGTTTATGCCGTCAGGCCCGTTGCATGCAGAAAGCATTGGGTAAAAACAGATCCATTACTCTGTGATTTTTCTAAAAATATAGCCAACCCTGTCGGGAAATATTTTGATATAAACATCGAAATTCTTGCAAGTGCATTGTTGAATGCAGATAAATATGAGTCTTTACAAAATGCACTTTTGCATGAAATAGACAATTGTTAGTTATACCCTGTTAAATGATGGATAAAAATTACTTATCCGCTTGATTTTTCCATATAATAGTGCCTGCCATTATTACTTTTATGTACAAAACCAAGACGAAAGTAGAGTTTAATGGCAGGGTTTAAAGGGTCTACATGAAGTGTAATTTTCTTTTTTATTTCTTTTGCCCTTTTAATCAGATTATTTAACAATGCGCTACCTATTCCTTTGCCTATAAATTGTGGCAGTAAGGTAATATCTATAATGCGTATCTCATTTTCATTTTCCCAGGTATAAAAGCGTCCTGCTTCCTTTTTTTTGAAAAGAACTACCTGTTGTGTGGCTCCCGGATAATTTGTTTTATATTCAGCAAGCTGTGCCATAGTTTGCATGTATATAAAATTACTTTTTTGTTCTTCGGTCCAGTTGGTTAAGCTTAATTCTTTTTCACGGGTAGAACGGTAAACTTTTATAATAAAGGGTATGTCTTTTTCAACTGATTTTCTTAATTGAATCATTAGTTAAAATTAATAAATCAAAAATGAATCTGAATTATTTAATGATAAAAATGGTAGGAAGTTTTTACTAATCATTAGTAACAATACATTCTTTTTTTTATGATAACTTAGCAGACATTCCTAAATGTAAATGTAAGAGACTGCCTTTTAAAGCAGTCTCTTTTTGGTTGTATAATCATCCCCCCTCTCATAAGTAATGTGATTCTAATTTTCCAGTTACGAATAGCCGGTAACTAGTTCACATTATGGTATTTTCGAACCATTTATATTGGCATTATAATTTTTTGTTTAATAAAACGCCTCATAAGTTATAGTACATTTCAAATAATTTTCTGGTTTAGTATTTTTGAACTATTTTTCCCTTGCTAACAATTAATATACAAACATATTCCAACTTTACCTTGAGGTCTATAGGGATTAATACCTAATGCAAGTAATGAGAAAAATGATTACCCCCGTGTTGAATTCTAATGAAACCCAGAACACTCCAAATATTCTAATACCGGTAAACCCAAAAGATTTTTCGCCGGATTTTAATAAAAATATTTCTGTAAATGTTGCTGTAAATGTTATGGAGGCTTTTCAACCAATGATAAATCAGGTAGAGAAATTTGCCCTTAATAAATATTTTTGGTTTATTGCTAATCCTGTAAAAGGTGTTGTAGAGTATGCAGGTGGAATGGTGGAAGAGATGATAGGCGTTTCTATTGCTGATTTTGAGCAGAAAATGCCTGAAAAGCTATTTACCCAAACCCATCCTGATGATCTTCCTCAAATGTTTGCATTTACCAACTATTGGATCAACTTGTTTAATAATTTACCTTATGAGACAAAAATTCATATTCACCCTACCATTTATTTAAGACTTCAAAACAAACACGGTATTTATAATTGGGTAATGGTACAGTTTGCAGACCAGCTATTAGATACCAATGGAAATATTATTTATGGACTTACTTTAATAACCGACATATCGCATATTAAAAAGGAGGGCCCTGTAATGATGAGCATTCTAAATACAATAGATGAAACCTGTCAGCACTTTTATTGTACTGATGGTAACGGTATTGAAAAGTCCTCAATAGAGTTGCCAAAATTTACTCAAAGGGAATTAGAAATACTTACCCATCTTGCAGCCGGCAGAAGTAGCAAACAAATAGCATCAGAGTTGGATATTGCCATTAAAACCGTAGACAACCATCGACAGCGAATGCTTGAAAAAGTAAGTGCTAAGTCAAGTGCAGAGTTGGTGAGTTTTGGTATAAAGTCAGGTTATATTTAAGAGCTTTTGTATTAAATAATAGCATCCTGCATTTATCCTAAAATTATTTCCCCACCATTTGCCCCACAATAATACCTGTAGCCACAGCAGCATTGAGCGACTCTGCACCGCCCAATCGTGGAATGGTTACAGGGTGACTGATTTTGCCTGAAAGGTTTTCTCTGATCCCTTTTGATTCGTTACCTATTACCAAAATACCTTCTGAAACACTTTCAATCTTAAAAACATTTTGCCCCTTAAGCATAGCGCCATAAACAGGCATTTCTGCGGGAGGGCTCCATTCATCAAGGTTCTTATACCAACATTTTACCCTTACAATACTCCCCATAGTTGACTGAACTACTTTAGGATTGTAAATATCAACACAATCGTTGCTGCATATTATTTGCGAAAGCCCAAACCAATCTGCAATGCGGATAATTGTGCCCATATTACCCGGGTCTTGTATGCCGTCTAACAGCAAGGTGAGTTGCTTGTTGTAAACAGGTTGTTCTGATGGTATTTGCTGCCATGCTACAACCACAACCTCATTAGGTGTTTGCAACTGACTTATGCGACTTAACTCAATGGTTGTGATTTCAGCAAATGGGGTAAGTTTAATATCATTTTCCTGTAGCCAATTCGGGGTGGCATACAGTTTTTTTATTTTAAAATTGCTGTTGATTATTTCCAAAGCTAGTTTTGGGCCTTCAGCAATAAATAAGCCTTCTGTTTCCCTTTGTTTTTTGTGGTATAAAGATTGAATATCTTTGATTTCATTTTTAGTCAGCATAATCAACATGTTATATAACTACAGGCCGGTAAAAGTCGTTTGCTCCATATTTATTTTCACCTTACTTTTTGCAGCCTGTACCGTTGTTAAAAATTACCCCGTTAACAAGCC
>JANPGE010000309.1:0-3982 GCA_031423805.1 Segetibacter sp.
AGAAAAGTAAGTCTGAAAACGGCTAGTGCCTTGTATGTATTCCATAAGTAGGTGAAGCAAAGTTCTTGTAATGTTGTGACTTTGCAAAGCCATGTGTATATTTGTTGAAGGACGGGAGTTTTTTCACAGACTGTCGTTGGCGGTCATTGTAGAAAGATAAACAATTAATACACAGCATCGACAAAATGATTCGAGACTATCAAGATATAATAAATATAATCAGCGACAGATTTAATAACTCTCTGTCGCAGTTAGATATTATTACTTGGCTTGAGAATTTTGAAAAAGTTGATTGGAAAAAGGCTTTAAATATTTTAAACAACTTCGAATACTATTCGACTAAGGACATTATCAAAGAATATGAAAATGGACTAAAAGAGATTATTGAAGCTAACACATCTGATGAAATTATTTTCTTAATACCAGTCGGAAATCTTCGTAAACAAGAAAATCAAAAAGAGGTGTATTACTTTGGAAAAAGTGGTGCAGCAATGGTCTATTACTTAAAAAAGACGCCTTCATTTAGTTGTAATACTAAAAAACTTCAACTTCTTGAAGAAGACAAATTAGCACAATTACCAGAAAATGCTAAAATCGTTATGGTTGATGATTTTTCGGGAACAGGTGGAACGATTTTAGAATATTACCAAAGTATAAAAACTAAATTGCCTGAAAAACACACTGCTATTGTGCTTACGATTGCATTTATGGAAAAAGCCGAAGAAATTCTAAATGAATCTAATATCCAAATAATAGGAAATAAGAGACGTCCTGCATTCTCTGAAAGAGGCTCTGTTTTTGGATATTATCCCAAAATGAAAGCAATTAGAGATTTTTGCTTTAAATATGGCAACAACCTCTACTCTTTAGAGAATTACAATAAGAATATAACTAAACAACACCCTTTGGGGTTTTTAAACACACAGGCATTAATTGGTTTTGAACACTCAATTCCAAATAATACCTTATCAATAATATGGGCTGACTGTAAAAATAAAAGCAATGGTGTGTCTTGGAATCCACTTTTTCCAAGGAGGGGGAATTTAGTAATTGAACGCTCTAAAGAATTTAAACAAAATCAAAGTTATTGGGTAAGTATTGCATACAAGTTAGGCCTAAATAATGGTTTGTTTAGTGAAGAAGAAAAGTACCAAACACAAACACTTCAATTAATTTCTATTCTTCACTTAAAAAGAAAACAAAAATCCGATTTGTCAATCAGTCAAATGTTGGGAATAAATATCAATGAATACAATTCAATCATTGTAGTTGGTATAGAAAAGAAATTGCTCGATATCAATGAGGAGCTAACAGAACAAGCAGTCAATATAATTGAACAAATAAGAAAAAAGATTAAATTCCAAAACAACAATCAAATTATTAATGAATTAAAAATAGAAGAAGATATAGTTTATATACCAAAAATATTTCGAGGAGGTTCGTGAGTAAGTTCAATTAGCTTTGTCAGTGAAAATTGACCTCTTTGTCCCGTTTGGATTAAGGGCTATTAAAGCTACTTTATACTGATATGTGCGTAACACCTCGTGCCTCGGGCCACGCACATTTCACTTCGTGAAATGATTTCAAAAAAGAGTAATTGAATTGAAAATGGACTTCCCTCGAAATTTATTTATTGAAACAGCTAAAAAAGAAGGGCATTCCCCTGAATTTTTAACTAACACATTAGGTTATATAGACAACCTAACACATAGAAAATTACCTGTTATTTTTTCTCTTAAACATTTTTCATTACTCATTGGGATGGACTTGAATGATGTAAAAAAAATTATTGATAATCGGAACAATCACTATTCATACTATCTAATCAAAAAAAGAAAAGGTGGATTTCGAAGAATCGTAGCACCGTATAAAGATCTAAAATTTATTCAAAGTTGGATAAAGGAAAACATACTTGACAAAATAGAAACCAGCCAACAAGCAACAGGCTTTATTAAAGGAAAGTCTATTCTAAACAATGCAAAAAGTCACGAAAATAGTAATGTTATTTTAAATCTTGATCTAAGTAACTTCTTTGAAACAATAACTGAAAAAAGAGTTTATGGCATTTTCAGTTCATTAGGATATTCGAAAAATTTAGCTGTTGAATTTGCTAAAATATGTACAGCTCAAATGTCAGAAGATAAGTACGATGAAATGCCACCTGAAAGACAAGAATTTTTTAAAGAGATATATCAACTGACTGAATCTGTTTTGGTACAAGGAGCACCAACAAGTCCAAATTTATCCAATTTAGTGTGTAGAAGATTGGATTTGAGATTCTCAAAACTCTCTAATAAATTAGGTATAAACTACTCAAGATATGCTGACGATATTACTTTTTCGGGGGATGAAAATAATTTACCAGGCATTGGGATTTTAAAAAAAATAATTGAGGATGAAAACTTCAAAATTAATTGGGACAAAGTAGGAAAATACAAAAAAGGACAGCGACAAATTGTAACAGGACTACTAATAGATGGAAAAGTAAGAGTTCCTAAGAAATTCAAGAAAGAAATTTATAGACACTTACACTTTTGCTCTAAATACGGAGCATATTCTCACTTTCAAAAAATTTGTCCAGACAAAGGATATAGGAAGGAATGGTTATTAGGTAAAATCTATTTTGTATTTGCAATAGAACCTGATGAAGCAAAAAAAATGCTTGCAATAGCGAACACCATAAATTGGGAGATATAAAAACAAGTCGACAAAAATGAAGTAAGAGACAAAGTATGATAGAAAACAACGAACCGCCAACATTAGGTTTGGCATTATTGGGGCTTGACGAATATTGCCTCAACATTTGTTCTTTATTGTGCTTCAGTTCGGGCTAGACGTTATAAATTTGGCTTATGAATAAAACATCAGCAATATTGCAATCATTGGGCTTTAGTTATGGGCTGACGGAATGCTAATTCCCCAACAAACGCCAAGCCTTTTTCGTTATGTGCAACCCTATTGGACACACCCTGCTACTTTAAACATTATATTTGCACCGTGGGACACAGACTAAAAATCATATTGCTTTTAATTGCGGGACTTTGCTACCTGACTTCGGTTTTTGAATTGGACAAAGACGAATGCAAACAGAACTTTGCAAAAGAACAATCTTTAAAAGTTTGCTGTACAAAAATAACAGACAGCAAAACAGTTTTTCAAACTACCACGCCGCAACCAGCTTTACAAACTTCTTATAACTATCAATTTTCTTTCTCTGCAACTACAAATAAAGTTGAGTTCAATTTTTCCGACCAGTTCATTCCGCCAGACAAAATATTTCTTCGGCATCAGACATTATTAATTTAAAAACTTGACATTGTAATTTTTAACCTTGATTATTCAAGGCTAATCCGTGTTTCTATCAGTCAAATTTTTAAAAAACAAAATGAAAAATATCTTTTTTATCATCTGCTTATTTGCAGCACAAAACATTTTTGGACAAAACACTTTTAAAGCAATTATCAAAAGTGAAAAAACAAAAGAACCGTTGCAAGGTGCAACGGCATACATTGACAAATTAAAATTGAGCACCGCTTCAAATGACAAAGGAGAAATCTCTTTTACAAACATTCCAAACGGAGACTTTGAAATTGAATTTAGCTACGTTGGTTTTGACCGAACAAAAAAGCAATTCACTTTCCCTTTACAAAACGCATCAGAAATTATTGAAATTGAGTTAGAGCCAAATGCTTCGCAATTAGGCGAAGTGGTTGTTTCTACAACAAGGAGTAGCAGAAGTATTAAAAACCTTCCTACAAGAGTGGAAGTAATTACCGCAGACGAGTTAGACGAAAAAGGAACGATGAAACCAGGCGACATAAAAATGTTACTAAACGAAAGCACGGGTATTGCAACGCAACAAACATCTGCAGTAAGCGGTACTGCAAACATCCGCATACAAGGACTTGACGGACGATACACACAAATCCTGAAAGACGGAATGCCCTTGTACAGTGGCTTTAGTGGCGGTTTGAGTATAATG
>JANPGE010000310.1:0-5401 GCA_031423805.1 Segetibacter sp.
CAAAACAGATTCTGCCTGCTTTGTTTCTTTTAACGTTGATACGTAGCCCGGTGCATAAAATTCAAATGAGTAAGAGAAAGCATTCAGTAGGGCTGCCGATGACTTAGGCCTGTTATCCTGCATCCATTTGCCCGCCATCATTCCCGCCTGATACGTTAGTAGTTGTGGGTAAAAAAAATTAAACAGGTAAATAAATAAAAGAATGGTGAGTTCAGCACCCAAGCCAATAATTTGATGAATACTTTTTCCTTTAAAATAGAAAAGTATCAATACCGTGAAAATAATTATACAAAGGACTAAGAGATAGGAGAATCCAAATTTCGAGAACCATGCTAAAAGAAGAACAGCAATTGTACCTAAAATCAAAAGGACAATTTGTACCCATCTTAACCGGTTCAGGCTATTTTCCTTTTTTAAACTAACTAAATAAACTGCTGTAATTATTGAGAATTGAGGAAAGAGAATAGTTACATAATGTGGTAACTGAAATTTAGAGAAAGAGAATAACAGAAAAGTAATTAACGCACTCCCGTAAATAACCCAACGATTTGTATTTTTTTCCGCAGTAAGCCTACCCTTAACTATTAATTTATAAATAGCGCAATACAACAGTATAGACCATGGTAGAAATGCCCAAAGTGTAGTATGTAAAAAGAACGTTTTGTCTCCATTCCCTTTTATGGGGCCAGTATTAAAAAACCTTCCAAATTGGCTGTCCCAGAAAAAGAATTTTACCCCTGATACATGAGTAGTACCAAATATCACTTTTTCAGGATGTAAATCAAATTGAAGGTACAAGCAATAGATTTCAGGAATGATGAATACTAATATCAAAATCAACATGATGTACCATCGGTAGTTTAAAAATTGCGTCCATTGTCCGCTTATTATCCACCATATTATAAAGCCGCCACCAATGGTAATAAGTACAAAAATACCTTTAGACATAATGGCGCAGGCGCAAAATATTGCTGCCATTATTATGTGTAACCAATTATTGGTAAGATGTGCTTTATAGAAGAAATAAATTGCTCCAATAGATAGTGTTGTTAGAAACGGTTCTGCCCTTACATCAAAATTATTGAGGGTTGTATGTAATGCAAAAACATAGATTATGGCTGCAACTTTTGCTATTTGCTTGTCATAAAATATAGCGGCTAATTTATAAGTGAAGTAAATGCCTGCTAACCAAAATAAGAATGCAGGTAATTTATAGGCAAATGCATTTATACCCAATATTTTAAAGCTTGCAGCGCAAAGCCAAAAGGGTAGATGTGGTTTATCTAGCCAATCATGCCCATCTCCCCACAGATTTACCCAATCTCCGGTTAAGGCTATGTGTTTGGCAATTGTAGCATACAATGCACCATCGGGTTCCAGAATATCTATCAGTAACCCATTGAAGTTTATCAATATGCCTGCAAGCAGCAAGAATGGAAATATTTTATCAAAGGATTTCATGAAGTAATATTCTGAATAGGATTATTGTCTATTGATGCAATCCACTTTTTAAAATACATAAAAACTAAAGCGCCAACTGATATTCCTAATAAGGCACCTGCCAAAATATCGCCGGGAAAATGTACGCCAACATATACTTGCGCATAACCGATTATAAAGGCCCATAAAAATAACCAATACCAATTGCGGCTAAGCGTATGCCTGATGATAAGAAACCAAAGTGTTGAAAGCCCAAAATGATTTGATGCATGCGATGAGGGCATAGAAAACAGACCACCACATCCTGCAGGATTATTTATTATAAATTGAATGGAGGGGTCGTGGCAAGGCCTTAGCCTGCCAATGAATGGCTTTAATATTGTTGCACTTGTAAAATCTGTTAATGCAAATGTTAGCATTGAGAGCAAGACAATAGGTACAATGTATTTACGACAGTTTGTAAAGAAAAAAAGCAGAAAAAATAGATAAGCAGGTATCCATGTAAAAGGCTGTCTTAGCAATAGCATTACATTATCAAGCTGTTGCGAGTTCAGTTGTTCATTAATTATATAGAATAGTTTTTTGTCTGCTTTTGTTAGCCACCCCATAATCATGGTATATAAATATGGGCTAAAGGTAATACGGTTTTAGGGTATGTTATCATGAACAATTTAAGTAGTTTATTGATGAACAGATAGTATATTAATAATGGATTACAATTTCTGTTTCATAAATCACCAACAGGTATTTTTTGGCATTAGGTCTTATGTATTTTATGTATTATGATTCTTCATTTTTAATCACCGCAAAAATGGATATGTCCTATTTGGTTATCATTTTAGCCTAACTACTTAGCACAACCAGTTAAGAATAGCGTTCTTCGTATTGTTATCAGCAATTATCCCAAAAGGGGAAACCCGGATAGTGTTGATGACATAAAATTACCCTGTTTTATCCAAACCATATAACCGTTAATTCCATGAAAACAATTTTAAACCCGGCTACAGACAATCAGTTAGTAAAATTATTCCAGGAAGGAGATAACAGTGCATTAGAAGCATTGTTAGAACGTTACAAAGATCGTGTTTTCAGCTCTATCAACTTTCTTGTTAAAGACAAATTTCTTGCAGAAGATTTATTTCAGGAAGTGTTTATTAAAATCATTGATACGTTGAGAGCTAACCGTTACAATGAAGAAGGAAAATTTTTGCCATGGGCAATGCGTATAGCACATAACCTATGTGTTGATCATTTTAGAAAAGTAAAACGTACTCCGGGTATTGTTAGCGGAGACAACAATGAAACCTTTGATACGCTTAATATCAAGGAAGAAAGCGCAGAAGTAGTAATGATGCAAGGTCAAAGCCATGATAGCGTTAGAAAGATTGTAGACATGCTACCTGAAGAACAAAGAGAAGTAATAGTGCTACGCCACTATGCTGATTTAAGTTTCAAAGAAATTGCCCAACTTACTAATTGTAGTATCAATACTGCATTGGGTCGTATGCGTTATGGTCTTATGAATATGCGCAAAATGATTGCAGAAAAGCAGATTGCTTTATAATAAATCCTTTTATATTATTAGATTTTTTTGCTTCAGTGCCCACCATATAAGTAGCGCCTGCAGCGGTAACCTAAGTACAGCAACCCATATAAATGGGTTGTTTTGTTTTATATAGTTGACTAACATTTGCACATTTGCCGGAAATATCGCAAGCAATACTATTACAATACCCCATGAGGCAGCTTTGCGGGTATGGTTGAACAATAAAAGAAAGCCTAATATAGATTTGGCTGCACCACTTACAAAAATTGCAAGGGTGTGAAAGGGAATATAGGGAGGCATTATCGCTGCATAAAACTTTGGCGATACAAAATGGTTGATGCCGGCAGCAATGTACAATGCAGCCATGATATAGAGTGAAAGTTTTTGCGGATGAGATGCTGTTATTGTGTTCATTAGTGTTTGTTGTTGCACGAAGTACTCAAAATGACTACTTGTTATTTTGTGAAGTTACCCTTTGTAGTCTTCTGACTCAACTGCTTCACTTAATCTTTTATTTATCAAAATGATTTTAATACGGGCAAAAATAATACTGTTGTTAGGTTTGGCTACCTAAAAGGGTGGATTATAAAGTAGTGGGGCATGTTATTGACCACCCTATCAACCTGGTTTTCATTATTCATTTAAGTTCGCTTCGCTAAATTTAAAAGAGCTGGGATAGTATAGGCATATTGAAATTAGTTTCAATTGTAGAAACTTAGCAGGCACAATTTTAGTAAATCCATAATTCTTAAAACTTATCAACTTTAAATTATTAGTATGCCATTTATTAAATCAGCTCAGAACAATTCTGAAGAAGTAAAAATTTATTATGAAGATTTGGGTAAAGGAAAAACAATTGTATTTATTCATGGGTGGCCATTGAACGGCGCCATGTGGGAATACCAAATAACGCAATTGCCACAGCAGGGTTACCGCTGCATAACCTACGACCGCAGAGGGTTTGGAAACTCTGACAAGCCGGCAACGGGTTACGATTACAACAGCCTGGCAGGAGACCTTAAATCATTGATTGATGAATTAAATCTCAATGATGTAACCCTTGTAGGGTTTTCTATGGGTGGTGGAGAGATCGCAAAATATTTTTCACTCTATGGAGGTGCAAAAGTTGCTAAGGTAGTGTTGATAAGCGCCGTGGTCCCCTACATGCTACAGACCGCTGACAATCCTGATGGGGTACCACAGGAAGCATTTGATCAAATGGGTGAAGCCATGCAAAAAGACAGACCGGCTTTTATGGAAAGTTTCGCTCAAGATTTCTTTGGTGTTTCATTGGTCAATCATTCGGTGAGTGATGCTTTTCTAGCTGATAATTTAACACAGGTTATGAAAGCTTCTCCCATTGCGACGTTGGAATGTGCCAAATCATTTTCTACAACTGACTTTAGAAATGATGTAACGACTATCAATGTACCAACGCTCATCATCCACGGAGATAAAGATAAGACCGTACCTATAAAACCTACCGGTGAGCAAAGTGCAGTTATTATCAAGGGCGCCCGGTTTATTGTCTATGAAGGTGCCCCACACGGTTTATATTATACCGAAAGAGAGAAATTAAACCAGGATCTGGTGGATTTTATTTAGCCTTTTTTCGGCGCATCTAATTCAAAACTCAAATCTCGGTTTGAGTTTTTTTGTATGGCAAAGAAATTAAGAGCGGGAACGATAAAAGATTACAAACACCAACAAAATTAACAACGTGGGGTTCCTTTCAGGAGACCACACGTGGACAAGGATCTTGGTTAGGCTGTAGCCGGCAAACTCTTACTTGCCTGTTTCAAACAGTTCTTTAGGTAACTGAGATTGGCGAATAATGGATTGTAGCGTACCTAATTTAATCTCAATATGGTTTGGTACAGGAACAGTTATAGTTTGATTATCGAACTTTTTCTGCATGATAATATGACTTCCTTTTTGACGAACCTGGATAAATCCATTCTCGTACAGGATCCTGCAGACTTCTTTTCCTGAAAGGATTTTTAGCTTACCCAACGGCTATTTGTAAGTTTGTTATGAAAACATCGCTTTTTAATCTTGTGGCAATTTCCTCTTGAGATGCATGCTCAAACAATAGCTCTATAGCTTCCTGCAAGTTTGCTTTCGCTTCCTCTACGGTATCTCCCTGGCTTGCCACATCTAATTCAGGGCATAGCGAAACATACCCATCATCTTCCCGTTCTATAATTGCTGTGAAATTTTGAATATTCTTCATCACCTGTATTTTCTATAAAGCTAAGATAAATTAGTTTATTGAATGTTGGTAGTTGTAATTCAATTTATAATGCAGTTTTTTGGTAAAACGAAATTGTAAACGTTTATTGGCGACCTTCTTACTTGGCCAAAGCTTTTAGTGACCTTTTTGACGATTTTAGCGATCTTTTCGGCGTTAACATG
>JANPGE010000311.1:0-2771 GCA_031423805.1 Segetibacter sp.
TAGATTTTTTAGAGCCGATTAACCTGTATGAATTGTCGGAAGATGAAGGATTTAAAAAGACGCAATTGGGAAACCATATTGTGATAAATGATGAGTTTTATCCTGAACTGGATAAAGCTGATTTTGTAATAGTGGGCTTTGGCGAAACCCGCGGATTACAACCAACGCAAGATATAAATGCTGGTCCTAATGCAATACGAAAAGAGTTTTATTCATTATTTCACTGGCACAAAGATGTGCATGTTGCAGATATTGGTAATGTTAGACCCGGTGCTACACTTACAGATAGTTATGCTGCATTAAAATCTGTAGTGAATGAATTGTTGCAGCATAAAAAAAGAGTATTGATTCTTGGAGGCAGTCACGACCTTACCATGGCGCAGTATGGTGCTTATGCCAGCCTTCAACAGATAATAGAAGCTACCTGTGTTGATGCCAAAATAGATTTAGATATGGAAAGCATTTTACCTGCTGACCATTTTCTTATGGAAATGCTTACCGGCGAACCTAACTATATCCGCCATTATAATCATGTTGGGTTTCAAAGCTATTTTGTACACCCTACAATGTTGGAAACAATTGATAAGCTTCGTTTTGACTGTTATCGTGTAGGTAGGGTAAAGGAAAAAATGGATGAAATGGAACCCGTTATCCGCAATTCTAATTTATTCAGCTTTGACATATCAGCCATACAAAACAGTCACGCACCTGCTAACAGGTTAACACCAAACGGGTTTAATGGTGAAGAAGCCTGTATGCTGATGCAATATGCAGGCATGAGTGCAAACGTAAGCTCTATAGGTATTTATGGTTACTTGCCTCAGCAAGATGTACACAACCTGACTGCCAAACAAATAGCTCACATGCTTTGGTATTTGATGGATGGCATCAGCAAAGGAAAACATGAATCAGTGTTGGATGAACGTGAAAATTTCTATGAGTTTAAACTGGCCTTTGCTGAAATAGAAACAACTTTTTTACAAAGCAAAAAAACAGGTCGTTGGTGGATGGAAACACCTGACGGTAAAATGGTTGCGTGTAGTCATTTGGATTATTTGGCTGCATCGGGTAATGATATTCCAGAAAGATGGTTAAGAGCTGCAGAGCGGTTGGTATAGCATACGTCATTGGCAAGGGAAGCCATTGTTAGCAAAAAATTCGCTATGACATTCATCATTGACGGGAGGAACAATTGCCTAAAGAAAAGTTGGTCTAGCTTTCGTAATTGCGAGGAGGCACGACAGGTACTCCCGTAATTCGAGAAAGCAATCTGCTCTTCCAGAATTCAGAAGTATTATAAACAGAGTTGCATACAAATAGCAGATTGCTTCGTCCTCGTACCTCGTCCTCGCAATGACGAAGCGGTTGTGTAATATTTAATAAATAAAATAAAAAATCTGATTTGCGAAGCATACGTTCAATCTTTGGTTCTCTGCTATTGCTGTTGCTTGCTTCCTGCTCCACTCAAAAGCAAATCGACAAACAGGCAAGTCGTTTATTATACAATTCGGATGCTTTAAAATCCGCTCATGTGGGTATTAGTGTGTACAATGATTCTTCAAAAACATACCTATTTAATTATCAGGGCAACAAGTTTTTTATTCCTGCAAGTACAACCAAATTGTTTACACTATTTGCAGGATTAACTTATTTGCCCGATAGTTTATTGGCTGCAAAAGTTATGTTGGACAATGGTACTATTGTATTACAATCTACAGGCGATCCCACTTTTCTGCATCCTGATTTTGCTTATCAACCTTTGCTTACATTTTTACAGAATGAAAATATAGAAGTCATCAGAATCAATACTGCTTTTGCTTCTGAATCATTTGGCAGAGGTTGGTCGTGGGATGATTTTCAGGAAACATATATGGCAGAACGTGACCCTTTTCCTATGTATGGCAACCTTGCTACTATTACATATCAGGGAGATAGTTTAATAACAAATCCTCCTTCTGTTGCACCTTTTGTAAGTGGTAAGCCGGCTGAAGGTTATCCTTGGAAAGTAACAAGAACAATAGGCGGGCACATGTACGCCATAGATACTACCAAAGGTTCTACAGCTAACGAAAAGAAGGTAACTATGGCAATGGATAATGGGCTTTTTGCCACCCGTTACCTCACGGATACATTGCACAAAACTGTGTTGACAGAATACAATGCTATGGCACCATGGCAAGGATTGCCGATTTACTCGCAACCAAAAGATTCCTTGTTTAAGATGATGATGCACCGTAGCGATAATTTTTTTGCTGAGCAAACAATCATGATGGCATCTTACCAATTGCTTGGTGAAATGAACGATGTAAAAATGATAGACACACTGCTTAATACAACATTTGCTGATGCGCCACAAAAACCTAAATGGGCAGACGGTAGCGGACTTAGTCGTTACAATCTTTTCACACCAAATGATATGGTTTGGGTTTTGGATAAGCTAGAAGACAATTTTGGAATTGAAAGAATGCAGATGATTTTGCCTTCGGCAAATGAAGGCACTTTAAAAAGTATGTTCATTGGAAATGAAAACAGAATTTTTGCTAAATCCGGTTCATTAAGTAATAATTATTGTTTGAGTGGATATTTATTTACCAGGCAAAACAAGCGACTTACTTTCTCTGTCATGATTAATAATTACCGGGCAGATTATTCAATTGTGAAAAAAGAAATTGAGCAGTTCCTGAACGGAATAATAGAGAGTTATTGAACCACTAAGGCACAAAGCAGCACAAAAAACATTATCTCTTTGAATTAGTTGTCTCGTTGTGTGA
>JANPGE010000312.1:0-13964 GCA_031423805.1 Segetibacter sp.
ATCTTTTCCGGATCTATTGATCTTGGAAACTTATCTAAAACACAGAGAGCACCTAAATTATATCCGTCATCTGATGTAAGGGGCACACCAAAATAAAAGCGGAGTTTAGGTTCTCCTTCTACATAAAATTTATTTTTAAACCGATCGTCTGCAGAAAGATCAGATACCTCAAATTGCTCTGATTCAACAATAGTATATTGACATACTGATTCTTCTCGGGGCATTTGTTCTATAAGTAAACCGTGATTGGATACAGTCCATTGCGTATAAGTATCTATCAGATTAACTAAAGAAATTTCAGCTCCCGCCACCTTAGCAGCAAGTTTCGTCAAATCTTTAAAATTCTCCTGCAGATTATTATAATCCAGGTCAAATTCGCTAAGACTTAGCAACCTTTCCAGTTCGTTATCGGGCAATGGTCTTTCAATTATCATACAATTTAGATATTTAGGTTTTTAATGGTTTAGCCTGTAAAAACATTACGGTATCGGCATAACGTAAAACGAAAATTAAAAGTATACTGGTTCAAAGTAAATGATGGACAATACTCATCAATGTGACAATCTAAGAGGAGGTTCTGAAATAAATTTTTGTAGTACATAAAGAATATCATCACAAAAAGATAATAAATAGTAAACAAACTAATTGGACCTACAAGGCAACTCGAAATTATAACAGGCATAAATTACCAGCTTATATAAAATATATGGAGAGAATGATAATTACTACCTAAAGATGAAATAATATATAATCTGTAATCATTTATAAAATTAAAAGTCCAGTTGCAGCCGATTAATAACCCCTTTAGGCAATGTGATTTATTCGTTTAATAAATACCAACCCAATCTTTTAATTAAGCCTACATCAAATGTTTTTTTATGCAATAAAAGTTAGTCTGGCTAATGCTGAAATCAGTAAGAAATTAGACTTCGAATAACTATATCATAAGAAGACAATCTTTTTTTAAATAAAAATAGTTTCCTTCCGTTGATATCGCCGGCTGTGCCGGATAGCTTACCTTCAGTCACAAGCCTGACTGGTAATAATAAACCCATATCGCAGTAATAAAATAGGCTAAAGTGATGCTATAAACTGCTTAACCTCCTCCAGAGATTTTTTAAAATGAATGGTCTGGGTGACCTCTTTTTTATAAGTTAAAGTTACGGGGCCGGAGATATAAACCGGTGAATTTTGTAGGTGAACTTTCACATTATTCAAGAATCGCTCCATATTAAAATTATGAGCCAACGAAGTAAGATGCGTGTAGATAAAGTCAGGTGCTTTAGCTTTTACTACATAACCCAGATCTTTCAAAGGAACGTCAGCTCCAAGGTAATATACTTTTACACCTCGTCTTTTCAATAGGTAAAAAACATACAACAGTCCTACTTCATGGTGCTCACCCTCCGGAAGAAATAATAGTGCGGTTTTATCAAGCGATAGAACTGTATTTGTATTCTCAATACCTACTAATAATTTTTGCCTTATAATATTAGTGACCAAATGCTCCTGCGCAGGATTAATGTGATTAGTAGTCCATAGAATTCCAACTTTTTCGAGGAAAGGAAAAATAATTTCATTAATAAATATATCCACGTCCTTATGCCTTAATTCTTCATCTAGCATCTCTTCAAAAGAATCTATATCAAAATCAATCATGTAACCGACTAGTTTATTGATAAGACGCTCTTGCTGACCTTCAGGATAATTAAGCTGTGCTATTTTTTCATAAATTTCAACTTCTGTAAGCTTATTGATATGGGAAATCTTATACCCTGATTTATTTAATAAGGCGATATTTAAAATAGTCTTTAGCTCATCGTTATTATAGAATCTAATATTTGTATCAGTTCTATGGGGTTTCAAAAAATTATAACGCTGCTCCCAGATACGAATGGTATGGGCCTTTACCCCTGAAAGGTTCTCTAAATCTTTAATAGTAAATGCGTTCATAAAATTGAAACAAATCAAATTGAAAAAATGTTTTGAAAAATCCGATATTTTTACAAATAACTTCTACATAATGATTTGACTGACTTATTACTATCAAATTAAACCCTATGAGTCTATTCCGATTAATTTAATAACCCAAATAAATTTTTATAAATTTCGTCTTTACTCAACTCCCTAATTTCACCAGGCAAAAGACTACCTATGTTTAATCCTTCTATTCGATAACGAATAAGTCTTAACGTTGGAAACCCAACTTTTGCAGTCATCCTTCTTACCTGCCTGTTCTTTCCTTCTGTTAATGTCAATCGTATCCAACTATCCGGAATATTTTTTCTAAACCTTATTGGGGGTATGCGTGGGACAACATTTGGAACAGTATCAAACATAGTTGCTTTACATGGTAGTGTTTTGTGAACCTTTCCATCTATTGATATTGCAACTCCTTGTTGCAATTGTATAAGTGCTTTCCTTGTTATTGATCCCTCAACCTGTACCCAATATTCTCTTTCATGTTTATGCGCCGGATTTAATAAACGATGATTTAATTGTGTATCATTTGTAAGCAATAATAATCCTTCACTATCATAATCTAATCTACCTACAGGATAAACATCTGACGGAACTTTAAAACAATCGCTTAAAGTTATTTTACCTTCCTGCGAAGTAAATTGAGATAAAACCTGAAATGGTTTATAGATAATAAAGTAACGTTTCATGTCATCAAAAAAGCCCCCGTTTTATCGGAGGCTTTTGTATATGGATGGGTTAGTAAGTACAGGAAAATAAATTTCCTTACACAATATTAAAAATTGTTTTTTCTAACACAAAAAAAAACAGCAACTATTTTATTCACATTTTTAATTTTTTTGTTGATAATGTGGGCGGGTTAATCACACTTTACAAAAACAATAAAGTAAATTTTCGACAACAAAAAAACTATTTTATATTTTTAAAATGAATTAAAGGCGCTGAAAGTACTATGAATAAAGAGTTACAGAGCTTGTAAACTATGAGAACCAAACTGGCTTATAAAAAAATAAGTGTTTAATTGTTTCATTTTATAACAAGGAAAATGCCATAAAAAAGTTTTGCTAAAGAAAAAATTTTTTTTCATAAAAGTTGAATTATAGCGTTAATGAGCAGTTGATTGATTTCAAAATCATTTCTAATAAATAATAAAGTTTAAAACAAATAGGTTAATAATGGGAACAAAAATATCCTTAATAATAAATCTATAGATTGGTTGTATTTACCTTACCTTGGTTCATGTAACATTACCTTTGTAGAAATTTAAAACTCATGAAATTTCCCTCTCCCGTTTCATTACAGTGGGTTGCTGATTTAATAGGTGCCGATATCTTAGGCACAAAGGAAGGACTTATTACCGGCATTAACGAAATTCACAGAGTAGAAAAGGGAGATCTTTGTTTTGTTGATCATCCCAAGTATTACAGTAAATGTTTGAATAGTGCTGCAACATTTATCATAATAAACTCAGAAGAGGTAAATATACCTACTGGTAAAACAATTCTTGTTGTACAGGATCCTTTTGAAGCTTATTTAAAAATTGTTCACCATTTCAGACCATATATACCATCCAATAACTTAATAAGCACAACTTCAACTATTGGCAAAACAAGTATCATTATGCCCAACGTTTACATTGGTAACAATGTAGTAATTGGAGAAGGTTGTGTAATATACCCAAACGTATCTCTGCTTGATTATACTCAAATAGGAAACAATGTTGTGATACAGTCAGGAAGTGTAATAGGCAGCCATGCATTTTATTACAACACCAAAAAAAACCGGGAGCTGTGGTATAAAAGAATGGAAAGTTGTGGACATGTTGTTTTGGAAGACAATGTAGAGATTGGCGCAGGTTGTACAATAGACAGGGGTGTAACTGCAGATACAAGAATAGGTGCAGGCACCAAGATGGATAATATGGTTCATATAGGTCATGATGTTGTTGTGGGCAAAAATTGCCTTTTTGCTGCACAGGTTGCCATAGCCGGCGGAACTACATTAAAGGACGGCGTTACCCTTTGGGGACAGGTAGGAGTTAGCAAAACACTCACGATTGGCAACAATGTTACAGTGCTTGCACAGAGTGGTGTAGGAATGGATGTAGAAGACGGTAAAATACTTTTTGGGTCACCTGCTGATGATGCCATGAGCAAAAAAAAGGAACTGGTTTGGGTAAAAAGAATACCTGAACTATGGAAGAAGGTTATGGAAACAAAATAGACTTTAGTCCAATTTATATATCAGTTTTAACTCACCGCAAACTCTTTTAATAGTTTCAGATATCGGGGTAAAAAGAAATTCAGGAAATTGCCTTTTCAGTTTATTGCTTTCATAAAGATTAACTGCCAATGCATCATAAGCGGTTTCCTTGGTAACCAAAGGCTCCTTACCGGTCATTTTAAATTTTAGAGCTTCCAGTCTCCATATGATAGAAGCTATAAATCGGGTAACCTTTTTGTAAGGGGGTTTCATTGCAAAAACAATTGCAATAAATGTAAAGACTTCTTTGTAAGACTTATTTTCTCCACTGACAATAAAACGTTCTCCGCTTATATTATACTCCATAAGCATTGTCATAGCTTTTACAACATCGTTTACATCCACAAAACCGGTAACACCCTCGGCATACCAAGGAAAGGATTCGTAAGCCGATTTAAAGATAGCAGAAGAGCCTTTTGTCCAGTTACCTGCACCTAAAATGATACTGGGGTTTATAATAACTGCATTTAAGCCTTCACCAATTGCTCTCCATACTTCTTTTTCTGCAAGAAATTTGCTAAGGCTATAATGGCTTGTGAAATTTTGGGTATTGTAATCAATCAATTCGTTTATTGTTCCATTATTTACCCCTTCGCCCAAAGCTGCAACTGAACTAACATAACAAAACCTTCTTGCCCCAACAGACAACGCAGCGTTGACCATATTAGCAGTGCCATTTACATTGATAAGAAACATTTCTTCTTTATCACTGGGATTAAAAGACACAATAGCAGCACAATGATATATTTCATCAAAACCAGCTAATGCTTCTTCCAGAAAAATAATATCAAGGATATCCCCTTTTACCCAATTTGCTTTATCAGAAGATTTTGTGATTGGAATTGCAGATCTGTATAATGCAGAAACATTGTGACCATCCTTTATCAATTTAGAAATAAGATGAGAACCAAGTAAACCCGTGGCTCCTGTAACAAACACTTTTCTACCAACCCTGTCTTTGGATTCTATGGAAGCCATTGCATCTACTTTGATTATAGGTAGTAAAGATAAAATGCAAATAGGCTATGCCGGAGAAATATTTGGGTTATATGGCTTTAGTTTTATGATATGTATTGCATCGAGCCCTTTCATAATAATGTAGGTGATGTCAAACTCAAACCATTTTTTTGCAAAATTGGCACTATCTTTTGCATGGTGGTGATTATTTTGAAATAATTCGCCCATAAGAAATATACCCCACGGACCTGTATTTTTTGAATGATCACCATTGCTGAAATTTTGGTAACCCAGCTTGTGACCAAACCAATTTACAATAGCACCCTGAATAGGCCCCATTAAGAAATGTATCGGAAGAAGTAGAAACCACCAATAAGAGGGTGCAAATACAACATAGAATAAAACGTATAGTGCACCAAAACCTATTCTGGCTCCCCATGTGCAACCAAATTTGTCTAGTTTTTCCCAAACAGGCAGATATTCTTTGGTAAATTTCTGATCAGGCAGCTTTTCATTTGTAACAAAGGCATGATAGATATTGGCAGTATGCAACATCATGTGCCATACATCTTTAAAAAAGTGTGGAGAATGTGGGTCTTGCTCAGTATCACTATATTCATGGTGCATACGGTGCATAACACCATAAGCCCGTGGAACAAGATAAGATGAACCCTGTGTAAACCATGTTAGGAAGTAAAACACTTTTTCCCATTTTTTACTAGCTGTATACATTTGATGAGATGCATATCTATGCAGAAAAAAGGTATGGAAAAACAAAGAAAGAAACCAATGGGCAAAAAAGAAAATAAGAATCGCGTACATCTGAAAATTTTATAATAGTGTGCAAAAATACAACCATAAACGCAGAGCTTTAATGAATTGTTCAATTTTGGTTTGTTAAATTGGTCATTTATCTATAAATCATAGCGTAATTTATGATTCAATAGTTCAATACTTATGGCTTATAATTAACAAATTGAAATTTGTCCTGATTTTTAAATCAAAGTAGGCATGGCACTTTATTCAATTTTGAAATAAAACACTTAAACTCCTGATACCCTCTTTTAATTTCATGAATTAAATGCTTGCCGTTTATCTTTGTCTGAAAAAATATTTTGTTTAAATATTTACTTATAACTATTTGTGTTGTCACTTTTGGCTCGTGCCAGACAATTGATATTTTTGAGAAGACTAACTCTTTTACCACACACGAATGGAATAGCAAGGAAAAACCTTCTTTTAATTTTGAAATATCAGATACAAATTCGCTGTATAATATTTATCTTGTTTTAAGACATGAAGATGCCTATAATTACAATAACATTTGGGTCACCCTCGAATTAAGAGGGCCCAAAGACACTGTAACTATAAGACGCGAATTTATATTAGCCAACAATCGTCACGGATGGCTAGGAAGTGGTATGGATGATGTTTTTGAACATAGAATACCCTTTAATACAAAACCCACACACTTACATAAAGGCATTTATACCTTTACACTACAACAAGATATGCGTGACGATCCGCTACGGCATATTTTGAATGCAGGGGTAAGGGTTGAAAAAGTTAAAGAGCAATAATCTAATTTGGTTTATTGTTGTTGATAGATATGATATGACTAAGACACCACGCATCAGACTTATCATTATAGTTTATTGGTTTCTGCTTACCTATATTGTAGCGGCACTTGTTTGGTGGTTTATTGCTTTACAAAAGCAAAATGATAAAATGGCAACGCTATTACTTAATGAAGTAAGTAATAGTACAAAGGACTCACCCCTTAGAATTATACAAATACAAAATGAAAAGCAAAGAAAAACAGCTCAATACATTGGTGAGGGATTTACCTTTTTAGCTTTAATTTTAATTGGTGCTGTATTTGTGTATCGTGCCACAAGAAGACAGTTGCGTTTATCTATGCAACAGCAAAATTTTATGATGGCTGTTACCCATGAACTCAAAACACCTATTGCGGTCGCAAGGCTTAATATAGAAACACTACAAAAAAGAAAATTAGAAGAAGACCAACGTCAGAAAATAATTGGAATTACACTACAGGAAGTAAACCGATTAAATACACTGTGCAACAATATTTTACTGGCATCGCAGTTAGATGCCGGCAACTACAAAAGCATAAAAGGCGAAGTTGATTTGAGCAGTTTAGCAACAAAGGTCATCAGAGATTTTAAACAAAGATATACAGACAGAGAAATATCCGGTAATATAGAGGGTGATATTATTGTAATGGGTGAAGAATTACTGTTAGAATTATTAATGAGCAACCTGATTGAAAATGCAGTTAAATATTCGCCCAAAGAATCTCCGGTTCAGGTTAGTTTAGTTGCAAAAGATGGTTTAATAAAATTAAGCGTTTCAGATAAAGGCCCGGGAATTGCACCACAAGAAAAAGAGAAAGTTTTTGAGAAATTTTACAGGATAGGAAACGAAGAAACCCGAACAGCTAAGGGAACAGGATTGGGACTGTACCTGTGCCGGCAGATTGCCAAAGACCATAATGCCATCATAACTTTGAAGGATAATGAAAACAAAGGTTCCATATTTACTGTTACATTTAAGAAACAATTATAATGATAAGACCAAAAAGCATAGCTAATATATTATTGGTAGAAGATGAAGAAAACCTTCATGATGCACTCAAACTTAATCTTGAACTTGAGTCTTATGAAATCACCTCCGCCTATAATGGAAAGGATGCATTAAAAGCCGTTAAAGAAGAATATTTTGACCTGATAATATTAGACATCATGTTGCCGCAGGTAGATGGCATAACTGTTGCCGAAACCATAAGGCTACAAAATAACGATGTTCCTATTCTAATGCTTAGCGCAAAAAACAGCAGTGCAGATAAAGTTTTGGGCCTAAAAAAAGGGGCAGATGATTACCTGACCAAACCATTTAACCTGGAGGAATTACTGTTACGTGTAGCCAAGCTAATTCAAAAGAATAAAAAAATACAAGACAAAGAAACAATAGGAGATATATACGAGTTTGGCAACAACCGTATAGATTTTAAAGCGCAGGTTGCAACTACATTCAGCAAAGAAGAAATAGAACTTAGCAAGAAAGAATCTATGCTGCTCAAACTATTAATAGAAAATAAAAATGAAGTAGTAACCCGCGAAAAAATATTGCAGGCTGTTTGGGGATACAATGTTTTTCCTACCACACGTACCATTGATAACTTCATTCTTAGTTTTAGAAAATACTTTGAGAAAGATAGCCGCAACCCTCGTTTTTTTCACTCGGTTAGGGGTGTTGGTTATAAGTACACAGAGTAACCCATTATTAAAATAATTTCCTACTAAATAAAGTAAAGAACCCATCTACCTAATGCATTGGCAAAAATTTCAGGCTGACAATATTTTTGATGGCGAAAAATTATTGCCAAAAGAAATGGTGGTGATTTGTGATGATGAAGGAAGAATAGAAGAAATTGTTGACTCAAATACAGCAGGTGATGATGTGCAGGTATTAAAGGGAATTATCTCACCGGGTTTTATTAATTGTCATTGCCACCTGGAACTAAGCCATATGAAAGGGCTAATAGCAGAAAAAACCGGACTGGTAGATTTTGTATTCTCCATTGTAATAAAAAGACACTTTCCGGAAGAAGAAATATATGATGCTATTGAAAAAGCAGAAGGTGAAATGTTGAAAAATGGAATAGTTGCAGTGGGTGATATATGCAACAACCTGCTAACCTTTCCACAAAAATCAAAAAATAATTTACATTATTACAACTTTATCGAAAGTAGTGGTTGGCTTCCTGATATTGCAAATTCCAGAATAGAGAGAAGCAGAACCTACTTTGATGCTTTTAAGGAAATTGCCTCGTCCTCCATTGTGCCACATGCACCATATTCTGTTTCTGACAATTTATGGAAACTCATACAACCTTATTTTGAAAACAAAGTAGTAAGCATACACAATCAGGAAACCAATTTTGAAGATGAACTCTTCATTCAAAACTCCGGCGACTTTGTAAGGATGTATAAGATGATGAATATTGATACATCTTTTTACAAGACAACCGGTAAAAGCAGTTTACAATCTTACTTCGCAAAACTGCAAAAGGCAGCGCAGGTTATATTGGTGCACAACACATTTACCCAACAGGCAGATATTGATTTTGTAAAAAATTCTGAACCGGCAAAGAATGTTTCGTTTTGTCTTTGCCCCAATGCTAATTTGTATATTGAAAATGCTTTACCCCCGATTGAACTGCTTCTCAAAAATGATTGCAGGATAGTGCTTGGCACAGACAGCCTTGCCAGCAACCACAGCCTTTCTATATTGGACGAAATGAAAACCATTCAGCAACATTTTCCCTCAATTTCCTTAGAAGAAATGCTACGGTGGTCTACGTTAAATGGAGCCAAAGCTTTGCAAATGGATGATATGTTGGGAAGTTTGGAACAAGGGAAAAAGCCGGGCTTGGTGCTGATTGAGAATGTGGCGGCTGACGAGCTAACAAACGCATCTGCTATGCGTAGATTGTTTTAACTAAAATTGAATACGATTTTTCTATATTAAAACGAGTGAATTTTTATCTAAATTTGAAACAATTATTTCCTTTAAAAATGAAAGTATTACTCGATATTCCTGATAGCAAAGCAGCCTCACTTATGGATGTTTTGAAAAGTATTTCTTATGTAAAAGCAAAACCTCTAACAGATGCAAAAGCAGTTTTGATGGGAGAAATAAAAGATGCAGTAGAAGAAATGAAATTGATTAGAGCTGGTAAAAAAAAGGCTCGCAATGTAGACGACTTCTTGAATGAGTTATAATATCAAATCTATTTAGGTATTTGAAAAGCAGTTCAAAAGACTTTTCAAAAAATATCCGTCATTAAAAAATGATATTCGGACTTTAGTAGCACAACTAAAAATTAATCCCGAACAAGGTAAAGCCCTTGGAAAAAATTGTTACAAAATCCGGTTGGCAATTAGTTCGAAGCAAAAAGGGAAATCGGGTGGTGGCAGGGTGATAATTAATATTACCATTAACAAAAGAAGCGTTTACCTTCTTTCCATTTATGACAAATCAGAAAAGGGAAATATTACAGATAATGAATTGAGCAATTTGTTACAATTTATTCCTGAATAAATTTATTTCGGCCTCACTCAAAAATCTGTTGCAGCACAGAAAGGGTTTTGATTTCTCCAAAATCTGCAACATGCAATGCAATATAATTCTGATAAACCCTTAGTAACTCCTGCCGTACATTTCTGGTGAAATGGATGTTCTCCAGGTCATTGTAAAAATGAACAGCCAATAACTGACCGGTAGCTTTTGCTAATTCTTTTTCTACATAAAAAGTGTGCATAGGTATATTGCTTACAAACATACCTTCCTGCAAATCCAATATGGGGGTTTTATCGCAATAGGTACCTTGAATTCTAAAGCCCAATTCTGCTCCTAAATGAATGCTGAAATACAATGGGAGATTGGCAGTAAGTGTAGGTGAGCCTTTATCAAGTTGTTGTAATCCGTCCTGTATTAAGTAATATAATTCAGGATTGGCTTCGGGTTGTTTCAGACTGTGTTGCAACAGTTCAATCATATAAACGGCTACAGTATTTTTTACCACATCAAAGAGTAAGTTTTCATACAGATAGGCCCAGTTGTATTCCTTTATAAAGTTGAGATTTTTAAATTGGTTATGATAGACTTCCATATCCAATATTGCCCCCGGCTGAAAATAAATGCCTTTACCCCCTGATTTTTTTGTAGCCTGTCTGACTCCCTTTACTATGTAACTCTGCATCCCGAAAAGTTCTGTGTATACAGTAACAATCACACTGGTTTCGCCATATTTTATGGTTCTTAATACAATGCCTTTTGTTTTGTGGGTCATTTCTTAAAAAGTCATTGAGTCAAAGGTCATTGAGTCATTTCCGTAAGAGCAATTATTCAAACGTACTATAAAAGTAAGGCGTCTTGGCTTCAAACTCGGCGCTACAGGTATCTACCATTTTATACACCCGTGTTATTCCCAGGGCTTTTCTTTTTTCATACACATCTTCTTCGGTGCAGTTGCGCATAATCCTTGCTATTTGCTCATCGCTAAAACCATTTTGTTTAGCCTCTTTTAGGAGCTCTTCCGGCAAGTTATCTAAGTTATGTTTCAACAATTGTTTTTCAATATTACATATCAATTGTATCTGGTACAGGAACCATGGGTCTATGCCTGTATCCTGTGCAAGTGTCTTCACTGTAACTCCCTGCATCAGGGCATCTTTTATTCTGAAAATCCTATCCCATTTCGGCACTTTAATATACTCAATCAGTTCATGGCTTTTCATAAGGCTCTTGCCATAATAACCCAATCCTACTGCATCATTCTCCAGGCTTTGACATGCTTTCTGAAGTGCTTCGGTAAAGCTTCTGCCAATAGCCATTACTTCACCAACACTTTTCATTTGCAGGCCAAGTGTATCATTTCCTCCTTTGAATTTATCAAAATTCCAGCGGGGCATTTTTACTATTACATAATCCAAAGCCGGTTCAAAGTAAGCGGAGGTATTACCGGTGATCTGATTTTTTAATTCATCAAGATAATAGCCAATAGCAAGTTTAGCAGCTATTTTGGCAATAGGGTAACCTGTAGCTTTACTTGCCAATGCAGACGAACGGCTTACTCTTGGATTAATCTCTACAGCTATTAAATCTTCTGTTTCCGGGTTTAGGGCAAACTGCACATTGCAGCCTCCGGCAAAATTGCCCAGTGAACGCATCATGAGTATCGCCTTATTGCGCATTTCCTGATAAGCCGTGTCGCTAAGGGTCATAGCCGGGGCAACCGTTATACTATCACCCGTGTGTATCCCCATAGGGTCCAGGTTTTCTACGGTGCAAATAATGACAACATTATCTGCCTGATCACGAAGGAGTTCCAGTTCAAATTCTTTCCAGCCAAGTACAGCCTTTTCTACCAACACTTCATGTATAGGTGATGCTGAAAGACCCCGTTCCAAAGCTTCATCCAATTCTTCTTTTTTATGTACAAAACCACCACCGCTGCCACCCAGCGTAAATGAAGGTCTTATTACTAATGGAAACCCTATTTGCTGCGCAAAATCTTTTCCTTCCAGCAGACTGTTGGCTACCCGGCTCGGGGCAACAGGCATACCAATCTGTACCATCAACTGCCTGAACTTTTCACGGTCTTCCGCAGTTTTTATAGCAGCAATATCTACCCCAATCAATCTTACATTGTATTTTTCCCATACACCCAACTCATCTGCTTCTATACAAAGATTTAGAGCGGTTTGCCCACCCATTGTTGGTAAGACGGCATCAATTTGGTTTTCTTCAAGTATCTGTTCTATACTTTCTACGGTAAGAGGAAGCAGGTACACCCTGTCGGCCATCATGGGGTCGGTCATAATAGTAGCAGGGTTGCTGTTTATCAATATGACTTTTATGCCTTCTTCCCGAAGGCTGCGGGCAGCCTGGCTACCACTGTAATCAAATTCACAGGCTTGTCCTATAACTATAGGGCCACTGCCTATAATTAAAACTGATTTTATTGAAGTGTCTTTGGGCATGGGGTAAATGATTGCAGCGCAAATATAATCTAAAGCGAACCGTTTTTTGTACCGGCTTTTCGGCCCTGATTAAGCATTGTTGTAGCTTGCCCCACAATTTCTGCGGGGTCACAATCCTTTCATCTGACTGCTACTATTGGGCTTTGCCTGTGTTTTGCAAATTCGGCTATTTGATGAATTAAAAGGTGACGCAAATTTTTGGACCAATTAAAACTATTCTGAAAAATACTTGTGTAAATTTGCATGCAGCTACCCATTAAGCATGCTTTGCATACTAAAGCCATTTGCAAAATAATTCCACCAAAACTTACACATCATGCTTACACAAACACTCCAAATCAAAGCCGCCATCCAAATTCAAAAACCTGTTGATGAAGTTTTTGAAGCCATTGTAGACCCGGCAAAAATGTCAAATTATTTCATTTCCCACGGCAGTGGAAGAATGGAAGAAAACGCAGAAGTTATTTGGAAATTTCCCGAGTTTGAAATGCAGGTTCCGGTTAAGGTAAGCAAAATAGAACAAGGCAAATACATATCATTCTTATGGGATGGCGATGATGGCAAACCGCTGCTTGTAGAAATTACACTTACTCCTATAAAGACAACTGATACTCTTGTAAATGTAACAGAAAAAAGCAGGGATAACGATGAAGCAGGCATTAAATGGCTAAAAGGAAATACCGAAGGATGGGCCAACTTTTTGGCTTGCCTCAAAGCATGGTTAGACCACGGTATTAACCTTAGAAAAGGGGCTTTTGATTTTTTGAAAAAAGAAGGGTGCTCTTCTGATTGATTAAATGTTATAGATTATCCATCTTGTTACAATGTAGAAAACCACATGAGAACAAAAAACGCTCACCTTTGTTATAAGATAAAAAACTATAACTATAAATGACTACACTTCAGGAAGGTAAAAAAGCCCCGGCATTTTCAGGAACAGATCAAAATGGCAACAAGGTTTCCTTAAAGGATTTTAAAGGCAAAAAAGTAATCCTGTTTTTCTACCCCAAAGATGATACCCATACCTGTACAGTACAGGCTTGCAACCTTAGGGACAATTATTCCGACTTACATAAATTGGGCTTTGCTGTAATTGGTATTAGTATAGATACTGTGAAGAGCCACAAAAAATTTGAACAGAAGTATCAATTACCTTTTCTGTTAATTGCCGATGAAGACAAATCAATTGTTGAG
>JANPGE010000313.1:0-3948 GCA_031423805.1 Segetibacter sp.
TTGCGCTAAAGCTACATTCGCTGTATTTACCAATTGTACCGCCACCTGCCTCAAACAGTGCATTTCGTACTTTTTCAGCATCAGAAACGGGTACAAAAACAACCAATTTCATCAACGTGCTTTGCCTGGGCTGCAAAACTTTCCTTTTGACCAATCCCAACTTATCTGCCATCATTTTATTCACCCCCGAAAGTAAATTGTCAAGGTTAGTATGAATGGCATAAATAGCGATGTCGTTTTTGATGGCTTTAATAATCGTTCGCTCCACATAGTTTTTACCGGTAATTTTTTTTAGCCCACCAAAAATAATAGGGTGGTGGGCTACTACAAGATTGCAGCCTTTTTTTATAGCTTCATTAATGACATCTTCTGTTGCATCCAATGTGCACAATACACCTGTACATTCAGCATTGGAGTCCCCGGTAAGCAACCCGGCATTGTCATAACTTTCCTGATAGGAAGCAGGGGCGAGGTCGTCGAGGATTTGTATGAGCGTTTTTATTTGCAATTGGGAAATTTTTATTTTTAATGGAACAGTGGATATTGAACAAAACATCTACTTTGTTCCGTTGTATTCGTTGTCCTCGTTGTGTGAAATAATCGCTAAACCCTCCCCGGATAAACCTTCAATGCCGCCTCCAAACAATCCATTGCTGCATCAATAGAAGTTAAATTAAGTACGTAAGCCAATCGGACTTCCTGCTTACCCAATCCGGCAGTTCCATAAAAACCTGTTGCAGGTGCCAACATTACTGTAGAGCCATTATGATCAAAACTTTCCAATAACCATTGGCAAAATTTATCGCTGTCATCTATCGGTAGTTTGGCCATTGCGTAAAATGCCCCTCCAGGGTTAGGGCAAAATACGCCTTCCATTGCGTTTAGTCTTTTTACTATAAGGTCGCGGCGATTTTTGTATTCCTGTTTCGTAGTATCAAAGTAATCTGCAGGCAGGTCAACTGCAGCTTCTCCTGCTATCTGTGCAAAACTGGGTGGGCTCAATCTTGCCTGTGCAAACTTCATTACAGCATCCAAAACTGCTTTGTTTTTTGTTACAAAAGCTCCAATTCTGCCACCACATGCACTGTATCTTTTGCTGATGGTATCCATGATAACTACGTTGTCATCTACACCGGTCAAATGCATTGCACTTACCTGTTTTTCTTCGTAAGTAAATTCGCGATAAGCTTCGTCTGAAAACAGATAGAGATTGTGTTTTTGAACCAACATTTTCAATTGCTCCATTTCATCTGCACTATAAGAATAGCCGGTTGGGTTATTGGGATTGCAAATTACTATAGCTTTTGTTTTGGGAGTGATTACTTTTTCAAAATCTTCTATTGGGGGCAGCGCAAATCCATTTTCTATATGTGAAGTAATAGGTACTACGTTCACACCTGCTTCCACCGCAAATCCATTGTAGTTTGCATAAAATGGTTCTGGAATAATGACTTCATCTCCTGCATCTAAACAAGCCATAAAGCCAAACAAAATTGCTTCGCTACCGCCTGTTGTAACAATGATTTGGTTATGGTCAACATTGATACCAACAGAAGCGTAATATTCTACTAATTTTTTTCGATAACTCTCATTGCCTGCACTGTGGCTATATTCCAAGACTTTAAAGTCGCTGTTTCTAACGGCATCCAACACCATTTTAGGAGTTTCTATATCAGGTTGTCCAATGTTAAGGTGATAAACAACAGTTCCTCTTTTTTTAGCCGCTTCGGCATAAGGAACTAATTTTCTGATAGGAGAGGCGGGCATTTGAAGTCCACGGTTGCTGATAGTTAACATACAGCAAAGATAACGGGTGAAATATTCTCCCCAAATAATAGCAACAAAATCAATTCAGTCTATTTTAGTCTTCCTTTTGTGGGGCACTTGGCATTACTTCTCCTGATACAACAAGGTAGATGGGTGTATTGTTATTCAACAACTTTACAGTAACCTGTTTCATAAATATTCCGGGGTTAGCTGCATTATAAGTAATGGTAATTTTGTTGGAAGTCCCTTTTGCAATGCCCGATTTTGGATATACCGGAGTTGTACAACCACATTGGGCGATAGCACTTTCTATAATCACCGGCTTATCGCTAATGTTTGTGAAATCAAACTCGTAGGTTACCGGTGTGCCTTTCTTTATTTTTCCAAAATCATGTTTCTTTTCCTTAAACTCCAAAGGGTTATTAGACGAAGAATTCAATTCATTTTTCGCCGCACTTACAGGTTGTTGCTCTTGGCTTTGCTTTGAAGTTACAGATTGTCCTACAACACAATTTATGCAAACACAAGCGGCAATAAAAGTCAGTAAGTTTTTCATGAAATTATATTTGAAACAAAAGTAAAGTTAATGTGGTATTTCTGCTAAGAAAACAACAAAGCCACCCAAAAAATGGATGGCTTTGTAAATGAGCAAATGGTATTAGATTAATCTTTCTTTTCTGCTGCTTCTGGTGCTGCATTTGCCAAAACTTCTCCTTCAATAGTAAGAATGATTGGATCTGCATTTTTAGCTACGCGAACTGTTACCTGCTTGGTAAATGATCCTACAGATGCAGCATTGTAGGTAACTTCTATTTTATCAGAAGCTCCTTTGGCAACAGGTGCTGTAGGGTATTTTGGAGTAGTACAACCACACTGTGCAGTGGCACTTTCTATTACAACAGGTGCTGCAGTAGCATTTTTAAAAGTAAATGCATAGGTCACGGGTGTACCTTGCTTTATTTTACCAAAACTGTGCTTTGACTCTTTAAATGTAAGAGGTACACCTTTGGATTCTACTTTTTCGCCTGCCTGCTCATCTGCCTTTATGGCTGTAGCTGTTGCTACTGCCGGAACTGGTGCCGCCTTTAATTCAGTTGTGGCTTTAACTTTTTTCTTCTTTTTAGGTCCTGCAAATACAGTGTTTAGACAAAGTACTGCTAATGATAGAAATAATACTTTTTTCATGTTTTTTTTAATTGTATAGTGTTATTGAATTGAGCCTTTTATAAAAATTTTTAGAGAATAAAATTAAGAATTATTTGCCTGCACCTTTAAGTTTTTCAACCGCACCATTTGTAGGGGCTGCAGTATCAGGTACTTTGTATCCAACGCCATGAAACTTAACATGCTTAGATAGTCCATTGCTAAAATTGATATCAGCATATTTTTCAAAAGGTCCGTTTGCATAGCCATTGAAGCCAAGGGTTACTTTAAATACTTCACCAGGCCCGTAAGATTTTCCTTGTTCGTATTTTGGAGTTGTACATCCGCAACCAACTTTTACATTATCCAGCTTTACAGAGTCTTTGCTTATGTTTTTAATAACAACCTCAAATTCAACGGGCTTGCCATTTGGTATTTGACCAAAATCGTGGTTTTCTTCATTGAACATTAAAACCTGCGTAATATCCGTTTTTGTTTCCGTTTGCTCATTTCCTTTTTCCGAAGTCTTTGTTTCGGGGGGCTGTGCATATAATAAACAAACTACAAACAATGCCGAAAGCAGTAGTGATATTTTTTTCATAAGAAAACTCATTTTATGTTTGTAAAATTATGTCTTTTCAAAGGAAAATATTATGCCTGAAATTTCAAAAACATATTTTTTAAGATTTCATTAGTAATAATTACCGAATTGAAATTAACGGCTATTATTGTTTTAAATTATTTAGTGGTATAAATACTTATTTAATTTAACAAAAATGTGGTTATTAGAATTAAGACTACACGTTTAACCTTACATTTGAATATGGAAAATCAGCATGCTAATATGGAAGTAAATGAAGAAGCCATTTCCTACGACAGTTTCAGGCAGGAAGTATTAAAAGATTATAGGATTGCGATTGAAAGCCGCGAAACCAGTTTGTTGGGTAGAAAAGAAGTGCTCACCGGAAAGGCCAAATTTGGCATTTTTGGGGACGGGAAAGAGTTGGCACAAATTGCTATGGCTAAATTTTTTAAACC
>JANPGE010000314.1:0-11689 GCA_031423805.1 Segetibacter sp.
ATGTCAAAGAACTAAAAATATATAAAGTGTAACCTATGTTATGCTACAATAGTGAGCCTTAACCGCCCTTAAGGGCAACCATAAAATTCGGTTGTTCTTAACGGTAAGCGAAAAGTGTAACCTATGTACTGCTATACGACAACTATTGCTTAACCTGCCAATCATCGCTTACAAAACTTAATTGCCTGATTAACTCATAAGGAAGTTGGGGCAGCTTTTTTCTTTCTATTAAATAAGTAGATAACCCTGCTATATCTCTGAAAACATAATGCTTGTTTAGTGCACCTTCCAGATAACCACTGCCAGATGTATTACCTGTTCCTACCCTCATACCAATCATTCTTCTAACCATGATAAAATGTTTGTGCCTCCAATTACTCATTGCATGGTCAATTTCTACAAGTGTATCTAAAATCTGATAACTTGTTTGAAACATTGGAAAGTCGCGATACAACATAATAAATAGTGCAGCTTTCATAGCTTTAGGTGACAAATCGCACCTTAATACTTTCAACTGATCTTCTGTTGCACCTTCTACAGGTCTTTCAAAAAAAACATAATCAAAATCAGGTAATTTATTCTTTTCTCTTTCTACCAAACCATCAGCATAAACCTGTCGATACTTACTCCAAAAAGGGTGCAATCCTTCCTGATTGGTATCATTTTTAAATGAAACCCAATATTCCTCGTTAAAAAAAGGCATTCTTTCAAGCCATCTATTAATTTGCTGTAAAAGTGTAAGTTGGTTCTCTACATTATTAATTGACTCATAATCCGGTTTAGTAAAACCTCCCTCATTGGTTCTTTTATAATATGCTGCTTCATGCCTTTTTTCTATTGTTAACCCAAGTCGTGCTTCAATTAACCTGAACTGAACACTTTGAAACCCTGAAGAAGGAGCAAGCAAATTTCTGAATTCCAAAAAATCAAGAGGAGTCATGGTGTCAAGTATTGTTACCTGCTGATTGAGCAACTCATTGATTTTTAATACTCTATTTAACCGGTGACGAACAAGATTGAGATCTTCTGAATTGTCATTGATTTTATCCTGATTAAAAACGCCCATTACATAATCCAGTTCAAACAAAATCTGCTTAAACCACAACTCTGTAGCCTGATGAATTATGATAAACAACATTTCATCATGAGCAGGAGTATTACCCTTTTCATAACTTTCAGGATGTTGGCTGTTGAGTATATTCTGAAGAGAGAGATAGTCCTTGTAGTACATCACTTTATTTTCCATGCTATCGTTAATTTTAAAAGGCAAGATACAAACTTGATATTATGAAGAGTGCTGGTTTTCGTATTGATTCCAAAAAACTTCGGGAAAAATAAATAATATCCAATTACCAGTTATTCCGGCTTAATACAACAACTATGAATTACTTTTTTATTTACATCCACCTTTGGACTGACATATGGAATACCTAACCCAAGGCCTCGTAATATAAGCAAGCAGGCCATTAACATCATCATGTAGGGGTAAGCTTTCCTTATGTTTTGGCGAATACTGATCCCAATATAATTACCAAAAAATGCAATACTCCACATGATAGGCAAAGTACCTAATCCAAAAAAAGCCATGAACAAAACTCCATTAGCAACATCTCCTGTTGCTAATGAACCTGCTGCGGCCATATAAACCAAACCACAGGGCAATAGCCCGTTCAGTAATCCAATTGCAAATAGTGAAGAATGATTTTTTTTAAAGAAAAGATTACCCAGTTTGCGTCTGATATTTTCAAAAAAAAGAAAAACTCCTTTTTGATTACTAAATGACGATAGCCTTTTTGGAAGAATAACAAAGAAAATAATCAGGATTCCCATAATTATGCTCAACCACTGTTGAAAGCCAAACAGCGCTACACTTTTGCCTATGATTCCAAATACTAATCCAAACACAGAATAAGTAACTATACGGCCGGCATTGTATAATAATGCGCCAAAAAATTTTGACCAAAAACTATTATCGGCAATAGGTAATGACAAAGCTAACGGGCCACACATACCCACACAATGAAAGCTACCTAACAACCCCATGGCAAAAGCTGCAAGAATTAACTGTAGCATAATTCTTTAATTATGAAGTTGCAATTGACTGCGCTTATTCATATGCAAAAAGAATAAACCGCTTACAATAAGAAAAGGCACACTAAACATAATTGCCATTTTATAATCGCCGGCAATACTAAAATATACAAACAGAATAATAGCCCCAATTGCAACTATCAGCGTTCCGTATAATTCTTTGAAATACGTTAATGCATAGCCTGCAACAGGGATTAATACAAGGGGTAGAATTGTTTTGGCTTCATAAGCCCTGCTTGGGACAACACCGGGCAATGTTTGCCCCAACAGAAGAAAAATGAAATAGCCGCTTACCAACAATCCAACTGTTTGCGCCAGTATTTTGTATGGCCTTACGTGATGTTCGGTTTTTTTGTGGTGACTCATAAAAAAAGTTTTTTTTCTAAATAATAATTAATACCATTTGCTTGCCAGGTTAAGTGAAGTTCATATTGCCCATGGCTTTTTTGGGGCAATGTGATTTCAACAGCGGCGTCTTTTACTTTAAAAGAATGTTTTAAGTCCTTATCTTCATCACTCGGACAATATAATATTGCTTCGCCGGTAATTTCTTTTCCATTAAAATCCTTGGGGAAATGAATTTGTATTTGATTAGCTATAACCTCACATGATATTGGTGCTGATAATGCATTTACCCTTTCCGTTTCATTAATCTTTTGCTGGTATTTCAACTCCTTAGCGTAGTAATCTGTAGTTACCAGATCCATTTTTTGTGTAGAAGATTTAAATACAAGAAACAAAATTCCTGCAATAAAAAGCGCATACACAACAAGTATTTTATAACCCCAGTTCATACTTTTTAAATTTTATCAATTATAAGTTTCAGGTCCTATAAAATTAGCTGTTATAGTTTTAATTCTCTTTGTTGTACCATCTTTAGGGTTGGTTTCATACATTCCAATTTCAACCGGTGTTTTCCATCCTTTTACATCCCCCCTATCAAGCTTCACAAAAAACTGAAGGTGAGTATAATCCTCTTTTTTAACTATTTGCGTGCTACTTCCTACTAATTGAATTTCACCTTTTATATTTTCAAGTTTAAGGGTAAAAGGTATGTCTTTATGCGTTTTGTTAGCTAACTTAAGATTATACAGGTTACTAATGCGGCCATCAGGCAAAGATGTATAAGTCATCCCGGCGGTACGCATTAACCTTGCATCTAAATCTGTTCGGCTAACCAGGAGAAAAATAAGCAAAGTAAGTAGTAAGGTAAGAACTGCTGTATATGCTTTAATCCGCCTTGTAAATTTTAGTTGTACACCATTAGCTATACTATTTTCAGATGCATATCTGATCAATCCTTCCGGCTTATGTACACTTACCATTATAGCATCGCAGGCATCTATACAGGCTGTACAATTTACACACTCTAACTGTGTACCATTTCTAATATCTATACCTGTTGGGCAAACCCTTACACATGCATAGCAATCTATACAATCACCTTCGGGCACAGCTAGCTGAAAAGTGGCGGGTTGTGCAGTTTTACATGCATCACCATCACCACAATTATCACATTTACTCTGTTGAGATACTTTCTTTTTAAGTAAGTGTCTTGGCTCGCCTCGTTTGCGGTCGTAAGCAACTACTATTGAATTTTTATCCAGTAAAACGCCCTGTAACCTTCCGTAAGGACAAACCACTATACAAGCCTGTTCTCTAAACCACCAATACACAAAGAAAAAAACAGAAGTAAAAACAAGCAACGATATCAATGTAGCAATATGAGCTGTTGGTTCTTTGAGGTAGCCCATCAACTGATCCATACTGATAAGGTATGCAAGAAAAAAGTTTGCAATGATAAAAGACAGCCCAAAAAACAAAATGAACTTGATGGAACGCTTTCTTATTTTTTCAGCATTCCAAGGCATGGCTTTCAATTGCTTTTGTTTAGATGAATCACCATCTATCCAATACTCAATCTTTCTGAATACCATTTCCATAAAAATGGTTTGCGGACATGCCCATCCACAAAAAATACGACCAAATACAACTGTAAAAAGAATTACAAAAACAACAAAAGTGAGCATAGCAATACCGAAGATGAAAAAATCCTGCGGCCAGAAAACCATTCCGAAAATGATGAATTTACGCTCAATGATATTGAGCATCAGCAAAGGTTCATCATTCACTTTTAAAAAAGGAATAGTAAAAAATACAATGAGGTAACCAATGCTAAACCAAGTTCTTAAATTGTATAGTTTTCCTTTGGGTTTCTTTGGATTAATAAAATTCCTTTTGCCCTCTTTAGTAATAGTGGCAACAGAATCTCTATAACTCCCTACCTTATCTTCGATTGTTGCGGTTTCCATAATTTATTGCACTTGCAAGTGCTAATTTTTCGAAAGGCTCTTAATTGTTGTATCTGCTGTTGCGCTTTTAGTAGAATCTTTCCCGGTTTGCACTGCACTATCTTCAGTAAATAAATCTCCCTGCGGCGCTTTAGGATTTTGTGGTTTAGTACCCTTCATTGTTTTAATATAACTTGCCAGGTAACTCATTTCCTTTGGTGTATAGACACTTGACCACGATTGCATTCCCTTGTCAGGATAACCAACTTTTATACTTTTGTAAATATCATTCAATGCACCTTTATGTATCCAATAATCATCAGTAAGATTAGGTCCTGCCCCACCTCCACCATCTACACCATGACAGGCAATACATTTTGTTGAAAATATATTTTTGGCAACAGTTATTCCCGTTGCATCTGCCATTGGTACATTGTTTTCGTCAATCTTATCTTTGTTTTTTGATTCAAAAATTTCGTTTTCAATCTTTGCCTGTTCCATTTCTGCCAAATACTCTTCGGTTGGATTTTTGCCACTCCCAAATACATGAAAGTTGAAAATGTAAATTACTCCCACCACTATAGTTATGTAGAAGCCATACTTCCACCATGGTGGCAATGCGTTGTCAAGTTCTCTAATTCCATCATAATTATGATCAAGCATAATATCGGCCTCTCTTTCTACCGGTATTGCTTTTGTGAATATTTTTTTATCAAGTCTTGACCACCATAACTGAAATGTTGAAGTATTATCTGCAGATACTGCCTTTTTCTTTGATGGAGAAAGCTCGGCATTAATTCTATTGATAGAAAGGGTTAGAAATAGTATGGCAATAATTTCCGTAACTATAACAGACACAAACATATAAAATGAATAAGCCGAAAGGCCGCCATAATTTGGAGCGGTCTCTACAACCTCTTTAGTAGCAGTATCTTGTGCAAATACAGACTGCGCAGCAAGTATAAATATAATCAACAGAATGGTAGTAGTGATATTGTTGTTTTTTTTGCTTTTTTCTACCAACTGACGGCTTAGGGCAATTAATACCTGTCCAAGCCCCCAAATAACAAATGCAAGCACCAGTGTCATTATAATAAGCAAAACAGCCACCTGATTATTTTCTGACTTTACTGCCCCGGAAGCATCGCCACCTTGAGCCATTACAAAGGTAGCTGCAAGCAAAGCAACTACTAAAGCCAGGATTTTTTTCTTTATTAAATGAATAAAATTCATACAAGTATTTTTATAAGTTTGGAGTAGTTAATTCATCTTTATCAAAAGGAATATTAGACAATTCTGAAACTCTGTGTTTTCCCATTTTTTTTACCAATACAAGTAATACCACAAAAAAGATGAAGAAAATAAAGAGTGATATTATTGGGTAAATGCTGGCATTGGGTATTGTTTCAGCGTATTGCTTTATGAATTTAAACATGGCTTATTTATTTGTAGTTGCGGTTTTATTTTTACTTATATCAGTTCCCATGCGCTACATGTAGGCAATCAATGCTATAACTTCTTTCCTTGGTGAAATTCTGATACTGTCAGTTATTAAATTGTCCGAGATTCCTTTGGCCTGTACCAGCATATCGGCTACGGCATGGTATTCATAACCCTGATCGTAAGGAACACCCAGTGTACGCATAGCTCTTATTTTTGCCGCCGTACTTGAAGTATCCAAATCATTCTCCAACATAAAAGCATAAGCAGGCATTATAGAACCTTCACTCATAGATGATGGTTCGCGGAAGTGGCGGAAGTGCCATCCATCACTCTTCTTTAAGTTACCTGTACCCTCACGTGCAAGGTCGGGACCTGTACGTTTACTCCCCCATTGAAATGGATGGTCATACACAAACTCACCTGCCTTGGAGTACTCGCCATATCGCTCTGTTTCACTACGGAATGGACGAATCATTTGTGAGTGACAATTGTAACAACCTTCTCTGATATACAAATCACGACCTTCTAATTCAAGTGGGGTATAAGGTTTCACACTGCTTATTGTTGGCACATTGGATTCTATAAGAAATGTTGGTATAAGTTCTATTGCCCCACCAATCAATATTACTATCAAACTAGCAACCATCAATTGAACAGGTTTTCTTTCAATCCATCGGTGCCAATGTTCACCTGTATGTGGTACATAAACTTTTTCAAGCGGTGCTGCTTCTGCAGGTTCATTTGCAACAAGGCTTCCGGCTTTTACAGTTTTAACTATATTATACACCATAATTAAAACACCAACCAAATACATTGTTCCTCCCAATGAACGCATAGCATAGAACGGCTTCATGTAAGTAACCGTTTCAAGAAATGTGTATTTCAACTGACCAGCTTCTGTAAACTGTTTCCACATAGAGCTTTGAGTAAAACCTGCCCAATACATTGGAATAGCATAAAAAAGAATCCCCAGAGTGCCAAGCCAGAAGTGGTTGTTAGCAAGCTTTTTTGAGTACAGTTCTGTTTTGTAAATCCTTGGAATAATCCAATACAAAACTCCAAAAGTGAGCATACCATTCCACCCTAAGGCACCCACATGTACGTGGGCTACAATCCAATCAGTATAGTGCGCTATTGCGCTTACACTTTTCAATGAAAGCATTGGGCCTTCAAAAGTTGCCATTCCGTAAGCAGTAACGGCAACTACCATAAATTTTAGGATAACATCATCCCTAACTCTATCCCATGCGCCTCTAAGCGTAAGCAAACCATTAATCATTCCACCCCAACTTGGAAAGATGAGCATGAAAGAAAATACAACACCTAAAGATTGGGCCCAGTTAGGCAATGCTGTATACAACAAATGGTGAGGCCCAGCCCAGATGTATAAGAATATTAAAGCCCAAAAGTGAATGATTGAAAGCCGGTAAGAATATACAGGACGATTAGCAGCTTTTGGAAGGAAATAATACATTAAGCCAAGGTAAGGTGTAGTTAAAAAGAACGCCACCGCATTATGTCCATACCACCACTGAACCAATGCATCCTGTACACCACTATACCAACTATAGCTTTTAAGCCAGGTATAAGGCAATTCGCCACTTCTCACTAAATGCAAAACAGCAACGGTAACAAATGTGGCTATGTAAAACCAAATGGCAACATACAAATGCTTTTCCCTTCTCTTAATGATGGTGCCAAACATATTCCATCCAAAAATTACCCAGATAACAGTAATAGCCAGATCAATTGGCCAAATAAGTTCTGCATACTCTGCTCCTTGCGTTAAACCAATTGGAAGTGTAATGGCTGCAGCTACAATGATTAACTGCCAACCCCAGAAGTGAATATTACTAAGTTTATCACTAAACATTCTTGCCTTGCAAAGTCGTTGCAAAGAATAATATACACCCATAAAAATACCATTACCTACAAAAGCAAAAATTACAGCGTTAGTATGTAAAGGCCGAAGCCTTCCAAAAGATCCATACTGAGTAATATTTAATACCGGGAATACAAGTTGCAAGGCAACAATAAGACCGACCAACATTCCTACTGCTCCCCATAAAATGGTTGCAAAGGCAAAGTTTTTTACAATTCGGTTGTCGTAATTAAATTTTTCTACCTGCATATTAAAGGTTCTGATTTTCGGTGTTAGTAATAGGGTTGTTGGTTATTATTTTTATAACTTTCTTAGGTTTTTGGGGGATAACTGTGTCATCAAAGAGTATTCGTACAGAGGGTGTATAATCATCTTCATATTGACCGTTTTTAACACTCCATAAAAAGGCTGCTAAAAAACTACCGGCAATCAATATACTAAAGCCGATTAGGAGAAATAATGCACTCAAGGGATTGGTTTTAATTGGGCTCAAAAGTATAATGGAGCAGGTTTTATTAAATTGACCATAATCAAAATAAAACATGACTTTAATCAGTTTTCTTTACAAATCTTTCATTCGTGCACTATAAGAAGATAACAAAGTAGCGAGGATCACAATACTTATACTACTCACAGGCATTAATATAGCCGCTACCATAGGAGACAACTTTGCTTGTACTGCAAAAGACAAACCCACAATATTGTAAACAATTGAAATAATAAATATGATAGTCACAATAGTTTTTCCTGATTTTGCGTACGCTAAAAACTGATGTAAGCTTTGTACTTTTTCTCCATCCAAAATGGCATCGCAAGCCGGTGAAAAACGAGCCGTATTATCGCTTACAGCAATGCCAACGTTACTTTGCATAAGTGCACCTGCATCATTAAGGCCGTCACCAAGCATCAACACATTTTTTTGTTGTTGCTGAAGAGATTGTATAAAGTCAAGTTTCTGTTGTGGCGATTGATTAAAAAGTACTGACGTATCTTGACCAAACAACTTTTCAAGATTTTTCTTTTCCGAATCATTGTCACCGGATAAAAGGTTTAGTGAAAAGTTTTTATGCTGTAATGACTTCACAACTTCATTTAGTCCCACTCTATATTGGCTGCTCACTTTGAACCGTCCTAAATGAACATTATTTCTCACAATGTGAACATGGGTACCATTGTCATAGGTAAGTTGACCTTTAGCAAATTGGTTTACAAATTCAGAAGAGCCCATTTTTATCTCCATCCCGTCAACAGTTGCTGCAAGGCCCCTGCCCGAGTATTCTTTAAAATATTCTAAAATCATTGGGGGTTGGTTTTTATTTCTGATTGACGCTCCAATAATCTTACTTAAAGGATGTGACGACTGTCTTGCAATACAACTGATTGCATCTGATTCTGCCTGGGTTAACGGAGTTCCATCATAGCTCACCTGCGATTCGTGTGTTTCTGTAAGTGTACCGCTTTTATCAAAAACAATTGTATCCACTTTTGCCATTGATTCTATAACACCGGCATTTTTTAGGTAAAGCTTATTTTTACCATAAATGCGCAGCATATTTCCATAGGTAAATGTTGCTGCAAGCAGCAACGAACAAGGACAGGCCACTATTAAAACAGAAGAAAAAGCAGGCAAAATTTTAGTAGCATCATTTATCCACCAAAAAATCAATGTGCAAATTGCAACAGCAAAAAGAGCCAGCGTAAAATATCGGCTCCATGGATGAATAAAAGATTTTTCAGCATTCTTTTTATTGAGGAAAGTATCATTGTTCCACAATTGTGTTATATAACTCTGCGACGGTTCCTTTATAATCTCCAATACTATTGCACTGCCACACTGTTTGCCGCCTGCATAAATTAATTCTCCTGTAAGTTTTTTAACGGGTGCATTTTCACCACTAACAAAACTGTAGTCAATACTTGCATTTCCATTAATCAAAATACTATCTGCAGGTATCATTTCTTCATTGCGCAGCAGTATGCGGTTTCCTTTTTGAAGCTGCGTAACCGGAATATTTTTTTCTATTCCATTTTGCAGAACAGTTACACCTAAAGGGAAATAAGAACGATAATCTCTGTCAAAAGAAAATGAATCGTAGGTCTTGTTTTGAAACCACCGGCCTATTAGCATAAAAAACACTATACCGGTTGCAGAATCCAGATATCCTGCACCACTACCCCCAATAATTTCATAATAACTTCTGCCAAATGTCACCACAATTGCTAAAGCAATAGGGGCATCAATATTTAAAAAGTTTTGCCGTAAACCTTTCCTTGCAGAACTAAAGAATCCTGAAGCACTATAAAAAAGTACAGGAAGAGATAGCCCAAGAATAATCCATGAAAAGGTTTCTTGTAAACCTAATACTCCTAAATTTCCACCTGAAAAATATTCAGGAAAACTCACCATCATAATATTGCTAAAGCAAAATCCGGCAATGCCTATTTTATAAATCTGTTGGCGATTGTAGGTTACAGGCCTCTTTTGTGTCACATCCTGTAAACTAATAGATGGTTCATACCCAACAAATGCAAGTAACTCCACCACCTTTCGCAAAGTGATCAAATTAGGGTTGTAGCTTATAAAAACTTCCTTTTTCTGAAAGTTGGATTGTGAGGTTATAATGCCCTCATTTATTTTATGAAGATTTTCAAGTAGAAAAATACAGGATGAACAGTGAATTTGGGGCAACTGTAAAACTACATTAACCTGTATATCACTATTAAACTGTATTAGTTTATTTATAATGGATTCATCATCTAGATAAGCAAAGCGGTCCGATACAAACTTGCCTTTTGCCTTTATGCCGGGGGTGTTATCAAGATTGTAATAATTGCAAAGGTTGTGCTCATTCAGCAACATGTATACCTGTTTGCAACCGTTGCAACAAAATGGCTTTTCTTCTATAGAAATGGAATTATTCTGACACTCATCCCCACAATGATAACAAATGGGTTTAGCAATGGATTGTTTCCCAGATAGGTGAGATTTGTTGATGGCAGGATTACCGGTTAATATCATAATAGGCCGCAAAGTAGAACCCTTTACAACTATTGCGAATGAGATATGTTATGAGAAAAGATGACTTTAATCATGTTTCGAACAATAGCCAACCAAGACTACAGGTTAAAATACGAATGAATAAAAGAAATGAACTTTTTTTTCATTTTTGGTGAATAATAAATTTAACAACATATCCATTTAATTTAGTCAAACTATTTGAAATTAAATTCGCTAATAATCCTATTTTTAAGCCTTGAAAAATATCTTGCTTTTCTGTTTCCTGATTACTCTTTCTTCAAGGCTTTTTGCACAAGGTAATCCTGCTGCCCGATATGAAATTGATGCCAAACGTATAGGAGTTAATCCGCTGGATAAAGATGCCCTTCCACGAAGCCGTGAATTTATTAGACTTGATAGTACCTATTATGTTGGCTTTCTCTACGAAGGCATTTACAAATACGATAAAAGCAGTGACATAATAGGGTATAGAAATGCAATAGGTCCATTGCGAAAAGCTTTTACATTATTTAGCAAAGACTACGGCAGCCTGATGAAAACAATATTCATTTCTCCTGTACTTTATATACAAAACACTAATAAGTATGTAGATTTTTTGCAAATGGCAAATACGCTCAAAGAATGTTACGATAATACAGAACAGCCCGATAGCGTAATGTGGGTTTTAGAACAGGTTGCAGCTTATGATTTTCCAAAAGACCATTTAGGCATTAATACTACCAAAGCATGGACCTACCACCGTAACCGTTTTTTTACAAAAAATAAATATTCGTTTCTCAAAAACAGTGTAGAAGAAAATGAGCAGACAGCCTTTTCCTACTGCTATGCAGCATTGGGGAAAATTGAAAAAAACAGAATAAAAAATGATCTTTGGTTTGGCCCTACACAGGCAGAAACAGATAGGCTTAGCGTATACCACTATCTGGCACTTTTGCATGCATACGTAAAAAACTATGACAGTAG
>JANPGE010000315.1:0-14804 GCA_031423805.1 Segetibacter sp.
ATGTCAAAGAACTAAAAATATATAAAGTGTAACCTATGTTATGCTACAATAGTGAGCCTTAACCGCCCTTAAGGGCAACCATAAAATTCGGTTGTTCTTAACGGTAAGCGAAAAGTGTAACCTATGTACTGCTATACGACATCTAATAAATAGGGAACATTGTAAGCAGCACACAGGGTAAGAAAGGATGAAGTTGTAATAAAGGGTGACCATGCACCATTTACCCCAGGGTTACAAATAGCTCTAACATAGGCACTATAATAAGTGCTTGAATCAAGACCATTTACACTTGCACTCGTATCTGTTGCCAAAGCCGTTCCACTTGCGCCAAGACCAATAGGGCCACTACCCGGGTTACCGCTTTTTCTAACTTCCCATTGATAACCTGTTGCTGTTTTGCCAGAAAGTAAAGAAGGCCAGGATATAGTGGCCGAATTTGTTGTAATATTTGCAATTGTAACTTTGGGTACATTATAACATGAACTTGCAGTTAATCCTTCTATTTGAATATTTGGTACATCTACCCCAACACTACTAATAGTACTTTGTGGATTGTATGGGTCTATTTGTGCTGTGCTGCCAAAATATTTTATTGATCTATTCTGATTAGCATTAAATGCACTAAACCCAGCAGAAGACGTACCTGACATTTTACCAGGTTGGTTTTCAGCAACTACAATTACAAGATTATCAACACCATTGTAATTAAATGGTGTTGATAGATTTATTGAAACCCAGCCGGGCAATGTAGTTGCCGAAACTGTATCCGCAAAAACATTAGTCAAAGAATCAAATGGTAAATAGTCCAACTTGCTGACAAAATAACTCTTAACACTATGAGCCATATACACAGAAACACGGTTAGAATTAATCAGATTGTTGCCGCTAAAATAAAATTTGACACTTGTAATATTACCCGAAGAATTAATTTCTGAAGCCAAATAAATGACTTGACAATATGAAAAATTTTGTAAAGGACTCCATGGTGCAGATCTTATTATTGTGCCATTTCCTATTGTAACAGTTTGGGCAAATGAGTTAATAATAAAAAAAAGCCCAATTATAGATAAAATTAATTTTCGCATAAAAGAAGGAATATTCGTAAAGATATTTTTTTTTTGAATAACTGATACCTAATTAAATTATTTTAATCCTTGTTACTTTTCATCAATTCAATCTAATAACAATTCCAGGAACATAAGATTCGTAATAACCTTTCTCAAAAGTAGTTACTGACTAAAAACTTTATACAGTAATTTACTTTCCTGATTAATAACTTATGGTTCTATTATCTTTACAGCCGTTTTGGATGTAGTGGATATGGTTACAAAAAGTATTTTAAATAATTTCTAATTTATATAAGCAATGTTGAAAGTCGGTGTATTTGGAACGGGGCATTTGGGAAAATTTCACCTGAACAACTGGAAGGAAATAGAAGGTGTAAAACTGGTGGGCTTCTACGACCCGTCTGAACAAACGGCTAAAGAAGTAGCTGCCGAATATGGTATAAAAAGATACACTGATATCGATAAATTTATAGATGCCTGCGATGCAGTTGATGTTGTAGCACCAACCAACCACCATTTTTACCTTTGCGAAAAGGCTATACGAAAAGGAAAACATGTGTTTGTAGAGAAACCGTTGGCGAACACAATAGAAGAAGGCCGCCTTTTGGTAAGCATGGCCAAAGAAGCCAATATAAAAATGCAGGTAGGACATGTGGAGCGGTACAATCCGGCATTTCTTGCAGTTAAGGATATGAACCTTAATCCAATGTTTATTGAGGTTCATCGTTTGGCACAGTTTAACCCCCGCGGTACAGAGGTAAGCGTTATTTTGGATCTTATGATTCATGATATAGACATTATTCTGAAAATAGTGGACAGCGATGTGAAAAATATATCGGCTAGCGGTGTTGCAGTTATGACGGACACACCTGACATTGCCAATGTGCGTATGGAGTTTAACAACGGCTGTGTGGCCAACCTTACAAGCAGTCGTATAAGTATGCGCAAAATGCGTAAGATGCGTATGTTTCAAAAAGACAGTTACATAGGTATTGATTTTCTGGATAAAAAAGTAGAGGTTATTAAACTTAAACAACCTACAGATGGCTCCAAAGTCTTTTCGTTTGACATAGAAACGCCTAACGGCAAAAAAACAATCGCAGTAGCTAACCCTAAGGTAAAAGATACCAATGCAATAAAACTTGAACTTGAGGCTTTTGTTGACTCTATCATAAATGATAAACCTACAGAGGTAAGTGAAATAGATGGATTTCTTGCCATGCAGGTAGCGCATCAGATATTGGAAAAAATAAGCCACAATGCTGTATTGCGTTAAGGAATGATTGCCATGAAACAATACAAACCGCTACAGATATACTGGTATATATTGAGCGACATTGTGGCCTCCTGTGGCGCATGGTGGGTTTTTACTTGGTATAGGCGAAGTAAGTTAAACGAAGCTCATCCGGGATTTTGGCAAATGATTGAAGATCCTTTCTTTCAATGGACTGTGCTTGTGATACCGGTTATTTGGGTCAGTCTTTTTTTGCTCACAGGTTTTTACAGCTCATCGCTTTACCGAAGGTCGAGACTTACGGAATTTACCTCGTCCTTTTCTGTTTGCCTTATTGGTTGTTTGCTACTTTTTTTTAGCGTCATACTTAATGACCACGCTCCTTCCTACACTTATTTTTACGCAGCCTTTTTTATTTTTTTTATGTTGCAGTGGGTGCTCACCTTTGCGGGTAGGGCTTTTATTCTTGGCATAGCAAAACAAGATTTACTTAAAGGAAAAATACAGTTTAACACGCTACTGTTAGGCAGTAATGCTAATGCGCTAAAAATCATTAGAGATTTTCCTAAAGGTGTTCCGGCCCTGGGTTATGTATTTGTAGGTTATATAACAACCGGCTTGTCTGCCAAAAACCATATAATAAGATGGTTGCCACAACTGGGAAGTCTTGATGAAATGGAATCGCTTATAAAAGCTCAAAACATACAACAGGTTATTATTGCACTTGAAGATAGTGAAAGCCATTTGGCAGAACCCATACTACAACGTCTTAGCGAAGTAGATGTTGAAATAAAATTGTACCCAAACATCAAGGATATACTTACCGGTTCTGTAAAAACGGGGAATGTAATGGGTGCATTGCTTATAGATATTAATACTGCACTAATGCCGCAGTGGCAACAGAACATTAAAAGGATGATAGATATTGCTGTTGCTCTTTTAGGATTGTTATTACTAAGTCCGTTTTTGATAATTATTATGTTATGGACAAAGTTGTCATCGCATGGGCCCGTATTTTATATTCAACAAAGAGTAGGTTACAAGGGCAGGCCCTTTAACATTTATAAGTTCAGAAGTATGTACGAAAATGCAGAAACAGAAGGCCCTGCACTATCAAGCGACCATGATAAACGAATTACTCCATGGGGTCGTTTTATGCGCAAATGGAGGTTGGATGAATTGCCACAATTGGTAAACATACTTAGAGGACAAATGAGTCTTGTAGGCCCACGGCCTGAAAGGCAATTTTATATCAACCAAATAGTAGCCATAAACCCATACTACAAGTACCTATTAAAAGTAAAACCGGGACTTACCTCATGGGGTATGGTGCAGTTTGGATACGCAAGTACGGTAGAAGAAATGGTGGATCGTATGCAATATGATTTAGTCTATATTGAAAATATTTCTTTAATGCTTGATTTCAAAATTATGATTCATACGCTTAGAATAATATTAAGTGGTAAGGGGAAGTGATTGGGGAGTTATGAGTTTAGAGTTATGAGTTTAAGTTTTAGTAAAAAGATAAAGCCGCCACATGTAGCAATGGGCGGCTTTATCTTTTTGTTGTAAACATCAGCATGGTATTTGTTAATAATTACATTAAACACTCATGTTCACCTTTTTTAGTTTGATGTTATTATGAGTTGTTTGGTTGCGACCCGTTTACCATTTGCAAATAAGGTATACGAATAAGTACCTGATGCAAGTTCAGTTGTATTTACAGTCAGTACACCTCTCCCCTGGGTGATTAAAAACTGTTTTACTTTAATTCCATTGATATCTGTTATTATAATTTCTCCATTAGAAGATCTGCCAGGTAAGTTGTAACTAATTTTAGTGCTTTTATTTATTGGCGGGTTGGGTATATTTTGGCCTAGTTCGGCATTAGATTGTAAGGTACTTTCATACCCCCTTTGCTGACTACCAAAGTTGCTTGAATAAGTATTTTTACCGGTAATTAATTCTTTTAAGCTGTTGATTTGTTGTTGTAAATCGTTTATTGTATTGTTGGTTTGCAGTTTAAACTCATCGGCATTTCTGGTTAGTTGTTCATTTGCTTTCTTTAAGAGATCATTTTCAAGGGTTAACTCCTGTAAACCCTTAATCATCAAAGGGATGAACTCTATATAATTTACTGCCTTATAATTAATCTTTTTACCGGCAACAACCCCTTTATCTTCACGAATATTTTTATTTATATCTTTAATAAATACTTCTGTCTCTTTTACCAGGGAAGGAAAACTTTTTTCAAGATCCTGCGCTAATAACCCATAGTGAAAGCCTGAGGGCAAATGCAATGCAGAATAACTACCATCAGATTTAAAGGTGTAAGTTTTAGGTTGCAACATACTTAGTGTTTTCAATGCATTATCCACATCCTGAATATTTTCTTTTAATCTTGCATCTGAACTGGTAAATGTTCCTGTACTAAAAACGTCCCCGTTAAAATAACCTGCATAACTGGTTGGATTAGTGGTTTCACCATAAATACCAATACTATTAAAACTCAATCCATGAACTCCATAACCACTATCACTCTGACCATACACAGCAGTATTGGATTTTGAATAACCCTCAATACCCGGTGATGTACCTGTTGATTCGCCTACAATGCAAGCGGCTACTGATGTTTTGCTTTCTTTAACTATATACAGTCCTTGGTTTCTGCCTGCTTTATTTGCATACAAAGCCAATCCATCTGTAAGGTTGTTAACAGTTATACCTGACAATAAATTGTTAGCATTTACAGTCAAAGCAGTAGAAAATAATGTATCACCATTTACACCCACTTTACCCTGCAGAAAAGAATTTTTAGCAACCAAAAGATTACCGCTACCTATAGCAACATCTCCTGAACTTTTTGAAAGCGTAAGTTGGCTACCATTAAAAGAAAAATCTCCGGTATTGCCTATTTTTAATCGCTCGGCACGTGTAGAACTATTAGAACCGGTTACAAAAGAAATTCTCGCAGGAACATTACCCGCTGACGGTGTACCATCTACAAAAAAATCTATAGCAGCCGGGTTTTGAAAGGCGGTACCATCAAATCCCGAAGATAAAAAGGACATAAGAAAATCGTTGTTAGCAACAACATTAGGGTTGGCCAGAGTTCCTCTGCTTTTACGACCTATAAAAACCGGACGTGAATTATAAGCCGGTGAACCCATCCCTAATATAAAATCGGCGTTACCCACAGTATTTTCTCCAAAACCAACAAACAAGGGAGCTCCCGCATTTGCCCATAAATTAGCCGGTGTACTACCCGCCCCTTTTACTGTCAAAATATTTAATGGACTAGTAGTTCCAATTCCTATTCTACCATTGGTATCAATAGTTAAACGGGTTGCATTTTTAGTAGCCAATTTTAAATCAATAGCATTGGTTGTGCCTAGTAATGAAGTATTGGTTGCATTATTATTTCCCGTTAATTGCCATTGTGCCGCACAATCTGTATGCATTGCATATATGAAAACAATGGATAGAGTAAACAAAAATTTGTTCATATAATTGGTTTTTTTATTGTTAGTAAAAGTTTATTTCTAAAGCAAACCAGCTATTAGAATTTAATAAACTGTTATAATTTATTATCTCTATTTTAGTTTTACAGCCTTAATTGTTTTTATCTCCTCCCCTTGTCTTACCTCTATAATATAAGTTCCATTATTAAAATTATTACCAAAATGGAAATTTCTTTCAGGCATACCAATGGTTTCAAATTTGCTTCTGCCATTAACATCTAATACTCTTAGCTGAATAGATTGATTCTTTTCTGAATGAACAAGCAATATAAATTCGCTGCTGCTTGGGTTGGGACTCAAGGTAAGTTTCAAGCCTGAAGTTGTAGTTTGCTTAACTTTTATATTGCCAGCTATTTGCAAACAGGTCACATTATTTTGTCCAATAGTTACAACACTTGTTGAGCCTGTACATCCTGCTAAATCTTTTATGTAAACAGTATAAGATCCTGCTTTGAGTCCGGTCAATGTTGGTCCGTCTTTATACACACCGCTTAAGCCTATTTTATATTGATAAGGTGGTCTGCCTCCTGTTGCAGACACCGTTATAGTTCCATCAGCTTTACCAATACAGGTAGCATTTGTTTTAGTAAATGTTGCTGTTATTTTTGGCAGTTCAGTTATAGCAACCGGAGCAGTATTGCCTGAACATCTGTTAGAATCCTGAATATAAATGGTATATACCCCCGCCCTAAGTGATTTAAACAGATTGGATGACTGATAAATTCCCGATAACCCATTTTTATATTTATAGGGTGATACCCCGTTTGCAGGCAGAACAGAAATAGAACCAAATGCCCCACCAAAACAACCCGCATTAGTTGAGGTGGCTGTAGCAGAAATGGTATAACCTGCAATAGAATCTATTCTGATTAATGCCGTGTCTGTACATCCAAAACTATTAGAAACTATAACGGAATAATTACCCACACCTACACTATCAGGACGAGAAGTACTCCATACTACTGTACTATATCCCCCTGTGCTATACAATGTTGTTAAGTTTGCACTGTTATTTCGGCAAATTTTATAAGTAGTGTCTTTACCAAGATTTGGTTTTGGGTTTGTTGTTACACTAACCAACGCTGTATCTTTACAACCATTTGTATTGGTTACAATTAGGGTGTAATTACCTGCACCCGCAGTAACAGGCGTAGGGGTATTCCATACTACTGTATAGCCGGTTGTATTGTATAAGGTAGTAAGGTTTGTAGTGCTACCGTTGCAAATACTGTAACCAGTATCCCGCCCTAAGTAAGGTTTAGGATAATTGACCACCGTTATGTTTGCAGTATCTTTACATCCACTGCTATTGGTAACAATTAGTGTGTAGTTACCTGCTGTTGCTGAATCGGGTTTGGATGCACTCCAAACTTTAGATACATAGCCTGTAGTATCATATAGCTTGCGAATGTTAGTTGTAAATCCTACACATATACTTACTGTAGTGTCTTTACCCAAATTAGGCTTAGGATTTATAACTACTGTTATAACAGCTGTATCGCGGCAACCGCTGCTATTAATAACAATTAATGTATCCTTACCTGCACCTACACTGTCAGGCCGTGGTGTACTCCATATAACTGTGGAATAGCCTGACGTATTGTACAATGTAGTCAGGTTAGCAGTAGTTCCTACACATACCCTGTAAGTAGTGTCTTTACCTAAATTTGGTTTTATAAAGGCTTGTACATTTACAACAGCATTTCCCGCACAACCATTACTATCTGTGAAGACAACTGTGTAAGCACCTACACCTTTTGTAATAGCAGCAGTTGTTTCACCCGTATTCCAAAGGTAACTGCTGAATCCGGAGGGTGCGGTTATAGTGATATTTGTACCTGGACAAATTCTAACAGAATCTGCAGGTGTTGTTTTTAAATTGTAAACAGGACAAGGTGTTGTAACGAAACCTGTAAGAGCCGGACTAGTTAAATAATCAGCACCTATTCCATTTCCATTGTATTCAAAAACAGCAAACTGATATTTTTTATTAGGTAAAAGGATAGTTGTTATACTATCCAAACCTCCCCGGTAAACAACATAACTGCTGTCTCCAATTTTACTTCCATTTCCAAAAGTGCTATTACCTGTGTACCACATACTATCTACAGGATTGTTTGGAAGTGAATTCCCTCTTCTTACAACAAATATCCTCCCATCTCCACTGCCTCTTGTTACTGACGCTTTTACACTGGTTGGAGTAAGATTGGTAAAAGTTAGGGCAGATACCTGATTGAGTGGCTCAAGGTTAAATACTGCAAAATAATTTGGACTTATTGGATTGTTATACAATTGAGTAAATCCACTACCGTAGAAAAGTTTATTTTTTCCTATCATAAGTTTAGCCCCTACGTAAGAGGAATAATTTGGCGAAGGATTAAATGATGTAGCCAGTTTTGATATAGAATCTATAGCGCCTAAATACTGACGGTCAGCGCCATTTATATTACTTAAACTTTGTCCTCTTACAATTAAGTTTTTACCCCATCCTATCACAGATTGAATGGATGCACTACCATTAACATTAGCATCAAAAGTTGTTAATGATTTGGTGGCAGTATCAAAAGAGGCCAGACTAAGGCGGGGGGTTGTACCCATAGTATAAAAACTTCCTCCTGCATAAAACTTATTGCCAATTCTATCAAAAGAGTAAACGCTACCATTGGGTGATGGGTTCCAGGAGTTGGGTGCTCCGGTACTGTTATTTACCTGTGCCAGATAGTTTAAGGAAACTCCTTTCACGGTAGAAAAATCGCCCCCGATAAATAAGGTATTGTTATGTGGTAAAATAGTCCATATAGCACCATTTGTATTAGGCAACCATCCATTTACCGTACCTGTACCGGTTGTAGTAACCGCTGCTCCATAATTTCTTGCAGCACCTTTAAATGTTGTAAAAGATCCCCCTGCATACAATATAGAATCTTTTATTGCAAGGGTATAGATGGAACTATTTGCATTAGCATTCCATGCTGTGGCCTTACCGGTTTTAGTACTTACAGCGCCTAGATAGGTTCGTACAACCGGAGTTGTATTAGAGTTAAGATTACCGAATGTGCCGCCGGCAAAAAGGGTGGTATCCTTTATTGCCAGCGCATAAATACTTCCATCCGCACTGGGGTTAAAATCTGTTACAAGTCCTGAATTAATATCTATTGCTGCCAATCGGTTTCGGCTAATATTATTCATTCGGTTAAAGCTACCTGCTACAATCAATCTTCCATTAGGATCAGTAAATATTTTGTAAATACTATTATCCGGATAATAATTAGCTTTTGATGCCTGCCATGTGTTAAGGTCATATGCACTAAGATAGCTAACATTGCTATAGGCAGAGCCATCTGATACATTTACAAACCCGGTAAAATCACCCGTTAACGCAAGTGAATTGTTATACAAAGAAATATGTCTGATTACATTATTGGGATATTGAGATATGGATTGTGAAATTGTTCCTGTGGAGTCATTTAATATAATTAGGTTGTTAATGGTTTTTCCATTTTCCTGATAAACAAATGTACCTGCTATTATTAAATCGTGACCATTATGAATGAATCCATTTAATGTTGAGAAGGAACTCCAAAATACATTTGGAGTCCAGTTTGTAAGTGGATAATTAGGTTGACTTAAATCAATAGCCGCCATATAAGGTCGGGGTATGGGATTATACGAGGTAAATTGCCCTCCCAAAATAACCTCACTATTGCTGTAACCAAGTGCGAAAATATAAGAATTGATTTTTGCTCCATTAAGCCAGTTGTCAGCTATGCCTGTTGCAACATTGAATCTTGCCGCATAAGATCGGACAAGGCCTTGTATGGTTGTAAAATCGCCTGCTACATAAATTTTACCATTATATATTTTTATGTCCCTTACAATACCATTTGCGTCTGCCTGAAAACTATTTAATAACGAGGAGGATGTATCGATTGCTGCAATATTATATCGCTGAATATTATTAACGGTAGAAAATGCTCCTCCTAAATAAAGATTACTACCACTGAGGGCCATACAATAAACGGTACTGTTCAATTGTGGATACCATAATAATGGATCACCGTTTGTAGTATTTACTTTTGCTGCATAAGATCGGGTCTGCGTTTTTACGGTGCTAAAACTTCCCCCAAGATATATAGCACTTCCGCTACTATTTACTACCATACTTAAAACATAGGAATCGGGGTTGGGAATCCAGGTAGTTGATAGTACATTGTTAATACCTATTGCACCAGCGTAATTTCTAATAGGGGTACCCAATTTAGTAAAACTTCCGCCTAAATAAATGGTATTACCGTAAATCGTTATTGCATTTACTGCCCCATTTGCATTTGGGTTCCAGGTGGCAAGTATGCCCCGTGTTCTGCTAACGGCAGCTGCATTATTTCTGGTTTTTGTATTTACAATACTAAAGCTTCCCCCAAAATACAATGTGTCGGAACTAGCTGTAATACAATTTACCTGACCATTAACATTGGGATTGAAAGCCGTATCAACAGTTCCATTCGATAAAATATGAGCCAGGTTTGTTCGGTTTTCCTTACCAACTCTATTAAAGCTACCCCCAATATAGTAACCCCCGGTGCCATCATTATAAATTGCATAAATATATCCATCAGTAAAGGGATAATTAAGATCCAAAGAACCTGAGGTAGTATCAACTTTAGCCAAAGACCTTACAGTATTTTGCAAAACGGTAAATGGACCTGCTACATACAAAGTATTGCCATCAACAGCAAAACTGTTTGTGTAGTTATAATCAGAACGAGGAAAATTTTTAATTAACTGACCATTCGAAGCCTTTAATACTGCAAAATAATTGTTTGGAATATTACCTACATTGGCAAATGAACCACCAAGAAACACCAAAGAATCTGTTGCATCAATTTTAGAAACAGAGCCATCCGGAAAATCGGGAATCCAAGGCAGCAAACCACCTGTAAGAGCATCTAAGGCTGCAAAATAGTTTCTGCCCGGTATATTGGCTGGGGTAAATGTTCCGCCAATATATAATCTTGAACCTTTTCGTTTTAGGGCTGAAATTGTATAACCATTATTATCATTAACCCTTCCAAAAGCAGGATCTAATTTACCATCATCTAGCAAATGAATAACAGCCGTTGTATTCGGTAGGGCTATTCCATTGTAGGTATCAAAATATCCCGCAAGGTATAAACCGCCTACACCATCAGGTTCTACTGCCTGAATATAATCACTGCCTCCAAGTTGAGGATAAGTAGCATCGGGTTTTATACTACCATTCACAAATCGGGCTAAGCCCCGGGCAGGAGTATAAACATAGGTAAAATCTCCGCCAATATATAGCGTATCGCCACTAAGCAATGTAGCAGCAATCGTATTGTCAGTACTGGGAAAATTTTTATCCAGGGTTTGGGAAACCACAAATGAAAATGGTAAAAAAATTAAAACAGTTAGTATTGCAATTTTCATATAGATAATTTTATGAGTAATCGATTTTTTTGAGAATTCGAAAAAAAATAAAATCCTACACCAATTATTGAATAATCAGCAAGTCGTGTTTTTGCGCAGATATTGGAAATGAGGAAGCTTTTTTTACATATCAGATTGAACTTAAAATTAACTCTTTTTCGCAGCTAAAACAAGATTTTAATCATTTTATTTTATGATTAAACTCATAAAAAAAGCCGTATCAATTTTCATGATACGGCTTTACAATTGAAATAATTATTAACCCTAAACCTAGCGAATTTTAATCGCTTTTACAGTTTTCAAATCAAGACCCTGTCTTACCTCAACCATATAAGTACCGCTTGTAAAACCTTCGCCAAAGCGTATGGTCTGTTCAGGCATCCCTTTTACAGTATGAACAATTTTTCCATTCACATCAAATATGCGTATGCTTAAAGCATCTTGCTTAGGTGCATGTACTATGAGGTTGAAAATATTACCACTTGGATTTGGTGAAAGCGAAACCCTCATAGCGGAATTCTCAATTACAGGTTGGGTTACTTTCGTAAATACAGGACTCAATGGGCAAGTAGGTAATGCATTCCCTACAACAACCACTATGGAATAACCTGTGCATCCATTGGCATCATTTACATATACTCTGTAAGATCCTGCTTTAAGATTGTTAAAAGTATTGACCGATGTAAATGCCCCTGTACTGCCAAACCTGTAAGTATAAGGTCCGGTTCCACCTGCACCATTTACAGTAATAGAACCGTTTGCTGCACCCGGACAACTTGCATCAACCTTAGTAGCTGTTGCACTAACAGCAGTTGGTTGAGTAATTACAAAACCCTGACTACTTGCACAACCCGTAGCATCCTGTGCAAAGATGGTATAAGAACCTGCCCTCAAACCACTGAAGGTACTGTTTGTTCCATAAGTACCAGTAGCTCCATTTTTATACAAATATGGTGCTGTACCACCTGTTGCTGTAACAACCAAACTACCTGTAGCCGCATTGAAACAAAGCGGATTGGTAATAACAGCAGTCAGTGTATTCTTACGAATGGTTAAATTCAAGGTCCTGATAGAATCACATCCTACCGAATTGGTAAGTATTAAATTATAAGCGCCACTGTTGGTATAGGTTGTCCCTCTCCATGTAAACGAATTACAGGCTGATGCAGTAGTATCTGAAGTACTTATTGACTTGCTTGTAACTGTAATAGATGCCTCTGCACTTGCCGTACCACAAGCATTGGTAACTACAGCAAAATAAGTACCTGCAACTACATTTGGCAAAGTAACACCTGTACCAAAATTAGTTCCGGTGGCTCCGGGACCACTGTACCATGTAACTACAGGTGATACTCCTGTAACACCCACCGCAGTAAGTGTGGTTGTTTTATTGCTACATACAGGATTGTTTGCTGCCGTTATACCTGTAATACCCGAAGCAGGATTTACAGTCATGGTAAATGTGGTTGAGTTAACACAACCATTTGTATTTGCAGGGGTCGTGTAGGTTATTATAACAGTACCTGGCACTACGCCTGAAACCAAACCTGTGTTGCTAACCGTAGCAGTTGCACCATCACTTGTGCTCCAAGTACCACCTGTAGTCGCATTAGCAAGTTGAGTTGTTCCGCCAACACAAACACCGTTACCGCCTGTTATAGGGGCCACGGTTGGCAATGCTCTTACAGCAAAAGACACCGTTGAGGTACGTGTACAACCGGCCGAGTTAGGTGCAGTGGTATAGAGAATATTACATGTACCAACTGCATTACCTGTTACCAAACCGGTACTGTTTACAGAGGCTATAGCAGGGTTGCTGCTGCTCCATGTACCACCGGCTGTGGCATTGGTAAGTTGTGAACTCAATCCTAAACATACTACCCTGTTACCCTGTGTTAAAGCTACAGTGGGTAGCGTGGTTAACACCGTAATAGTAACCGATGTAGATATCGTACAACCCACACCAACAGGTGCTACTGTATAGGTTATTACTGCAGTTCCGCCTGCAACGCCGGTAATAACACCGGTTGTTGCATTTACGGTTACTTTGGTAACATCGCTGCTACTCCATGTACCACCCGGTGTAGCACAACTTAATTGTTTGCTATTGCTAACACATACACTATTGCCACCTGTAATAGATGCAATAGTTGGTGCAGGGCTTACAGTAAACAATACTGATGCACTGCTGTTGCAAGCTAAACCATTGGTAACAGTATAGCTGATGGTTGTGGTACCGGAAGCTACCGGACTCACAAGTCCTGTATTGCTCACGGTTGCTACTCCAGGATTGCTGCTGCTCCACACACCACCAGTAGTGGTGGTCGATAATTGTGATGTATTATTTCCACAAACTGTTGCGATACCTGTAATCGGTGCTACCGCCGCAGGTGATGGATTGACCGTCACTGTTACGTTTTGAGTGGTAGAGCATCCGTTGACTGACAGGACAAACACATATACTACACTAACGGGTGATGCTGTTGTATTGATCAATGTTTCGTTAGGGCTGCCCGTTTGCTGTATGGTTACGGCCGCATTGCTGATGCCTGCGACTGCAGCACGTGTCCAGGCGAAGACCGTACCCGGTACACTGCTCGTTGGCACATAGCCTAATAGATAGCCGCTACATGTTGTATAATTCAATGGACTGGTTAATATTGGGAAGTTGGTAACACTAAACGGCAAGGTGGCTCTGTTTACACAACCACTGCTATTTGCTGCGGTAGTATAAGTAATGGTTGTTAAACCTGCTGACACACCAGAAACCAAACCTATGTTGCTTACAGAAGCTACACCCGGCGCACTACTGCTCCATGTACCACCTGTAGCGGAAATACTCAATGGTGTAGTACTACCAACACATATTCCCGCATTACCAGTTATTGTACCAACGGTTGGTATTGCTTTGACCGATACCGTTGTAGTTGAAGTACGGGTACAACCACTTGCATTGGGTAAGGTGGTATAGGTTATAGTAGCCGTTCCTACCGATACTGTTGTTACCAAACCAGTATTACTAATTGTAGCAATAGTAGGGTTTAAACTTGCCCATGTGCCACCAACTGTTGTGTTTGCCAATTGGGTAGTAGTACCCAAACATGGTACACGGTTACCTGTTATAGTGGCTACTGTAGGTGATGCAAGCACAGTTATGGTTGTACTTATTGAACCTTCAGCGCAACCATTAGGAGCTATTGAATTATAAGTAATAACTGAAGTACCTACAGCAACCCCTGTAATTACACCCGTAGTGCTATTTACAGTACATTTTGTAATATCGCTGCTGCTCCATGTACCGGTGCCAGGGCTTGCGTTACTCAATTGCTTAGAACTACCCACACATACATTTGGACCACCGGTAATAGGCAATAAGGCGGGTGGTGTAAACAAACTGAAAGATAAATATCCATAAGACTGTCCACCGCCTTCTGCTACACGGTATTCTACATTATCATTGGCACCCAACCATCCTGTCCATACATTGGTGTGTGCATCACAGCAACCGTAATGGCTAAATACCAATGTTCCATT
>JANPGE010000316.1:0-26516 GCA_031423805.1 Segetibacter sp.
TACGAATCGCTTCTTGTCTTTGTTCATACTCATTCATAATGATTTTATGTGAGTATCAACATTTTATGTCAAAGAACTATGAAAACTGTTACCTATGTTCTGCTACACTAAAAAGTGTAACCTATGTATTGCTATTTATCACCTAATCTCTAAACTCTCTCTCAATGACTATGCAAACATACAAACATTATTTGGTACTATGCAATATAAAGTACCAATTATTTTTTAGTAGTGGGTTAAGGGCAATAATGAGCATAGCACAAAAGTGAGCATTGGTAAGGGTTTGGTGCAAATGAATATAAAATAAAAAATTATGAAGGAAAGGATAAATGGTAAAAAGAAGTGACGAATGGCGAATTAATTTGGGTGTCAAGTGATCTTTTTAATTTATTACATCTTTAAAAGGGGATTTTTTTACGAAAGTTGAGTGTTCCCCAAAGAGCCACTTCAATTTATCATGAAACCCAGGACTCCGTCTGGTAGCATTTAAACCAGTTTCAATTTTGTTTTTTTATAGGTGTGCAATAATCAATTGCTCTGCTGCATATTTTACGCTAATTAAAGGAATTGACTCTTATTCAATCATTCCTTCATTTACCGGTCAAAGACTTAGTTTCATGTTGTATTGGAAGTTACGCTTCGCTAAACTCAGCAAGTGATAGGAAGGCTTATGCTAGTAGCGAACTCTTTCATCACCCCCCAAACTGGTTATTTTGAGAGGAGTGATTAAACCTTAATTTTTATTGAGGTATTACATATATAGATGCGAAAATCACTAGGCTAATTGAAATGAAAAACCTAGAATAACGTTCAAATAAGTGCATTATTGTGTAAACAAACTGATATTTATACTTTTTAAGAGCAAATAATCGTTTATATCTAATAATGGGAAAAAAGTCTTTTGGGGGCATGAAAAAATTTGAAAATATTCAACAGAACCAAAAACCTTAATTGATTAAAACTATTGGATATGGTAAGTAATAAAAACCATGAAGTAAATGAGCCTCAATATAGGGTAATTGAAACGCCTAAAAATTTTGAATTGACAAAACTTGAATCCAATGAAAGGATGTGGAATGTCAAGCAAAAATTTGAAGAGCGAAAGTGGGTATTTCAAACCAAAATAACTATTTATTTATTATTTCTTTTTACCTTAAATATAATTTTATTTTTCATGTTTACTATAAATCAGCCAAATGTCTATGGTACGGTTGTGCATGCACTTTTTACTGGAATGTTGCCATTCTTTAGAATTTTTATACGAAATCCACCAAAATGATTTTTTTATCCAAATTACAATCTGAAATTATGACCAAAGAATCTCTTTTAAAGAGCTTTTATTTTTTGACTGAATATATTATCTGCTAACATAATTAGTATTTAAAAAAACATTTTCTCATTTCTTTTTTTTGTTCTAATTCAACAACTTTATTAACATAATTAACCTGCCCTTTTATCAAACTTTTTCTATTTGTGCCTATCGTATTTAGTTCTGATAAATTATTACGTTCAAAATTAAATAAATTTGTTTTGATTGTTTAATCCCCTGTTAGTTGAGTGTACTTCAAAGTAATCTTTCATTAAAACCTTCAATCAAATTGTACTGTTCAGTAACTATCTTTACAGTTACGGCTCCTTTTTAATCTTCCCTTGTCAACCCTACCCTTAATTTTTTGTTGGAAATAATTGTATGTTATTCGCCAACTTATATATTGCCATCTAAAAACATTTACCTCAATCACTAAGAATATCTATCAACATATTGTTGAAAACCTCGGCAATAATTCTTTGTTTAACAGAAAGACAATTTTTACTTTTGACAAAAATTGTCAAAATAATATTCAAAATGGACAGCTTAGGCCACACAATACGGCAACTTAGAGAAAAGCAGAAACTGCCCTTGCGGGCAATTGCTGCTTTTCTTGACATTGACCTAGCTATTTTAAGCAAAATAGAACGTGGACAAAGAAATGCAACCCGTGAACAGGTTGTGAAACTTGCAGAGTACTTTAAAGTAAAAGAAAACGACTTGCTTGTAGCCTGGCTATCCGACAAATTAGTTTATGAAGTAGTGGACGAGGACATGGCACTAAAGGCATTGCAAGTGGCAGAGGAGAAAGTTAAGTACAATAAAACAAAGAAAAAATGATTTCAAGAACCGCCACTATATATTCTGATTCATCGGAACTGACTATTGTAGAAGATGGGAACCAGCTAAAACTGGAATTTGCAACCAATGGAAAAGGATATGAATTGCAAACGCCTGAAAAAATAGCGGTTGACACCGCTAATATTTACAAGCCAATTCAATACTTGGGTGCGAAGCACAGACCACTTCCAATTATTCTTTCTAAAGCTCTTGAAGCAATCAAGCCCGGCACTTTTGTTCTTGATATGTTTTCTGGAAGTTCGGTTGTGTCGCAAGTATTCAACTTGAATGGACTGAATGTAATTTCAAATGATGCCTTGCATTTCAATTCCGTTTTTGCAAAGACACTCTTAAACATTGACAGAGGGGAAACGGATTTGAAAATTATTCCGCTTGTAATGGAAGAACTCAAATCCTACAAACTCAAAGACGAGTTTGCAAAACCTTTTGAAGAAAAAATAATTGAGGAGAAGAAATTACTTGCGGAAAGAAACACGGAAAAACTTCTTGAACTTTATTTCGGTTTGCCACAGGTGAACAAAGTTCTTTTCCTGAACGGGAGCAACACACACGAACAAACAAAGTTTATTCTTGGCAGCATTGGAAAGTCAGCAATCAATAGTTATCCTTTAATCGCAAACTATTATGCAGGTTCTTATTTCAGTATTCAGCAAGCATTGGAGTTAGACAGATTGAGAAACGGAATTGAACATTTTTATTCTGAAAAAGAACTTTCAAAATGGCAACGCCATTTTCTTTTGACTTGCTTGCTTAATGTTTCTTCAAAGATTGTTTACACGGCAGGAAAACATTTTGCTCAACCAATCAAACAGGAAAATACTTTGAAGACAGAAGTTCTTCACAAGAGGTTTTATGATGACAGATTGAAAAATGTTTGGGATGAGTTTTTGAAAAGTTCCTATTCTCTTTCGTTGGTTGCAGAAAAAAATAATTTGTCAAAGACAAATATTTCCTTCTCTGAAACAATGGAAAAAATTATTTCTAAATCTTCAACACTTCCACCGACATCAGTAATTTATGCAGACCCACCTTACACAGCACAACAGTATTCAAGATATTATCACATACCTGAAATAATTTTCAGTTACAAATACCCACAACTGCAAGTTGTTGATGGCAAAGCCACAAGTGGCTTGTATCCTGACGACAAATTCAAATCAAGATTTTGTTCAAAGAGAGATGCCTACTTTGCTTTTGCGGACTTGTTCAAGTTAGCAGCAGAACTAAACAGCAGTTTAATTATTAGCTATTCATCTTCGCTATCAGAAGAAACAGGAAACTTGCGAATGATTGAACTTGAACAAATCATTGAGTTAGGAAGTAAATATTTGCCAGTATGTTCCCTTGAAGTTTTGAAATTTAATTTTCAATACAGGCAGTTGAACACAGCCAAGAAAATTATTCAAGCAAAAGATGACAAGGAATTTTCCTTAACTCCAATTCAAATCCATAATTATAAAATAGCTGCTTAAATGAAAACAAAAACAAACTTCACTTGGAGTGATGCGATTATTGAAGCATTGAAGCGAAACAATTTTGTCGCATCATTGAAAAAGCTCCATGAAGTTGCTCCAGTAATTTATGCACAGCACAATGAAGTAAAAGGCTTAACTCCGTTAAAAACAATAAATGAAAGAGTTCAAAGAGATGAGAGAATTGTAAGGCTTGCACCAGGACTTTATACTCTGCAAGATAAACTTAAGGAACTTCCAAAAGAGTTTAATCCGCTAACTCAATCAAAAGAACAAAAGGAAAATGTAAATCATGTTTCAATGCAAGCATTGCTCTTGCAGTTAGGAACGATTTATAATTATCAAACCTTCACACCTGATAAATCAAAAAAATATTTCAATCAGAAGCTGGGAGATTTTGCTACTATTTCTGATTTCCCAAAATTTACTTATGACCGAATAATTGAAAGAGTTAGAATGGTTGATGTTTCTTGGTTCAATCAAAGAGAATTACCTCAAAGCATTTTTGAAATTGAAAACTCCACTGACATGAAAAATGGATTGTCAAAATTTATGGAGTTGATGGATTTCAAAACAAAGATGTTCATCATTGCTCCTCAAACAAGAGAAAATGAGTTTAAAAGAATTATGCTACAACCGACTTTTAAACCAATTGAAAAACAAGTAGTGTTTTGGAATTATGAAAAAGTTGAAAAACTTTATCAATCAGAAAAGGAAACAAACGAATTGCGTTCTCAAATTTATTAAACCAATTTTTCGCAATCAATACCAACATTCTTCTCTATAAATTCATTGTAAGGTAAAAAGTCTATGTCTTTCGGTTGTGCATCATCATTGACATTGATTTCATCTTCTGCCCAATTTTCAACAAGCATTTGATATGTTCTGAAAACATAAATATCCTCTTTATCTAAAACAGCCGAAACAACCGTCCAATTATTTGTTTCGCCTTCAAAACCAATATTGGATAAAAAATATTCGTCTCTTAGTTTTTGAGAATTGTATGTCCAATACAATCCAAGTTTGTTTTGATTTACTGAATTGATATGTTTATCAATAATTCTAAACAACTTAATCTGTTTAGGAAAATTATCAAAACCTTCTGCAGTTCCGTGTTCGTTTCTTACCATGAAATCACCAGTTGTTGTTTGGTAAATAATTTTTTTGAAACAATTAATATCCTCTTCAGTGCTCAACCTTTTTTCATAAATAATACCCTCCAACATCTCATTCATATCCTTCACAGTCAAATTAAAACTTTTGTTGACTACGCCTGACCCTGCAAATATTTTATTGATTTCAACTATAGAAATATCTCTTCTTGTTTCTGACATTATATTTAAAGTATGAGTATGTAAAATTACAAATTTCAAATAGCATAAATCAAAACTTACTTACAATGATTGGGTAAAGTTTACCATTCCTGATGGGATGCCAGTTATGAAATTCACCGTTGCCTTTTGCTTCTGAAAAATGGATTAAAATTTAAAGACAAACTCTACAGGGACTTTGCTGATTATTGGAGTGAGTTAAGAAAATTCTATTCGTTCAATCATTTAATTTCTACACCTGAACATCTCTACTTCTTTAGCTTCTTCAATAAAACAAATAAAGGTTACAACCCTTATGAAGTTATCAAAGGTTTGCGAATGACTGATGCAGATTTTCCGACAACGATTGATTGGGACGTGATAAAGAAATATTACAACGACAGACCACTACGAGCAGCAGCGGACAACTATCAAAGAGCAATTGACGGCATAGTCGCAAGACAAGGAAGAACAAATTTTGTAACGGCTCTTGAAATAATTACAAATATTCCCGAGGCACAAACAACCATTTCAAACTTGGCGATTGCCAGTGATAAAAAAGATATTCTCCGAAACATTCTAAAAGAACTTTCAAACATTAACAATATGGCACTAAATCAAATTTTATATGGTCCTCCGGGGACAGGGAAAACTCACAACGCAATCAATCATGCTGTTTCAATTGTAAGCGGCAGAGATGTAAGTGAGATAATTGCAGAACAAAAGGCAGACCCAGCAAAAAGAGTTGAAGCCAAAAAACTTTTTGATGACCTTGTTACAAAAGGTCAAATTCAATTTGTCACTTTTCACCAGTCATATTCTTATGAGGATTTTGTTGAAGGAATAAAATCAACGGTCAATTCAGAAGGGCAGGTTGAATACAATATTGTTGATGGAATCTTTAAAAAGATTTGCACGGAGGCAGGTAAACGAAGTGCACCGTCAGTAAACTTTGAAGATGCCTATGAATTATTTGTTGATGAAGTAAACAGCAAAAAAGGAGGAACTTTTGAATTGAAATCTTTAGTCCAAAAAAAGCCATTCAATGTAAAAATAAGTTCCTTGGGTAATTGTGTAGCAATGCCAAAAACGGAAGATGCAACACCGATGACCATCACAAAAAGTAATTTGAAATCATACATTGAAACAGGTGCAATCAAAGATTGGAAGACATACACGACAACAATCGGTGAATACATCAGAGAGAAATACATTTCCAAATCAGCAACAGTTGATAATTCAGCCAAGAATTATGTTTTGATAATTGATGAAATCAACCGTGGAAATATTTCTAAAATATTTGGTGAACTTATAACGCTAATTGAAAAATCAAAACGGTTAGGTGAAACAGAAGCATTGAAAGTGAAACTCACTTATTCAGGAGCAGAAAATCCAGAAGATTTTGGAGTGCCAAACAATCTTTTCATTTTAGGAACAATGAATTCAGCAGACAAGTCAATTGCACTTGTTGACACAGCATTGAGAAGAAGATTTGAATTCATTGAATATGCAGCAGACCAAACATTGTTGAGCAACAATGTTGAAGGAATCAATCTGCAAGAACTTCTCAAAACAATCAACTCAAGAATTGAAATTCTTTTGGACAAAGACCACAAGATTGGTCATGCCTACTTGATAAATGTTGAATCCAAAAATCAATTGTGTGAAGCATTTAGAAACAGAATCATTCCGCTGTTAGAAGAATATTTCTTTGGCGACTATGAAAAAATTCAACTTGTATTAGGCGACAATTCAGAGTTCAACAAAACAAAAGAGAACAGAGCAGTCGTGAATAATCCGTCATCCGACCAAAGAAATCTTTTCGGCAAAGACATTGATGGTTTTGAAGAAAAAACTATCTACCAGTTGAATGAAAATATTCTGCTTCAAAAGTATGATGATGTGCCAGTAGAATTTTTCACTTCCATTTATATCAAAACACCAAAGGCAGTTTAAGAATTGAAGAAAGCATCTTACAATATTTGTGAGTTCGGAATTATCCGTTCAAAAGAAGATTACAGCGATGCTGAAAATTCTCCTTTAGAAGAAATCTATTTGCCATCAAATCATTTTGATTCTCTCTACAAATACATTTCAAACAATCAAGATGATTCCAAAGACGGTGAGAAACCTTTTGCACTTTCAACAAAAGGAAGGAAGCGACAAATCAGAGTTAAGAATTATGTTGGAGTAATTGAAACGAAAGAGGGATTGCATCTTGAAATTTTGCCAAAGATTCATTTGAACAAATCTTCAAATACAGAAGCAGAAACGAAGAAAGTTTTTTTGAGAATGCTAAAGCATTTAAAGAACTCTCCTTTCGTGAACATCAGCAAGGCACATCTTGAAGCACCAAAAGATTTTCCAATTCTTGAAGTATTTATCAAATCCTACATTGTAGAAGTTGAGAACAAACTTCATCACGGAATAAAACTCGATTACATTCTTCACGAAGAAAATGTTTCGTTCTTAAAAGGTAAGTTGAAAATTGCGGAGAACATCAAACGCAATCATTCTGACAAAGCACATTTCTATTGTGAGTTTTCGGAGTACTCACCAAACATTTCGTTGAATAGAATTATTAAATCAACACTTTTGAAGTTGTTGAAACTTTCAAACAACTATCAAAACATTTATTCAATAAACAAACTTCTTTCACACTTGGAAGATGTTGAAAGTTCAACAGACATTCTAAGTGATTTCTCTAAAATTAATTTAGAGAACAGATTACTTCTGAAATACAAAACAGTTGTTGAGTGGTCAGAAATTTTCCTGATGAATAAATCATTTACAAATTTCAAAGGAGACAATTCAAATATGGCTATTCTTTTTCCTATGGAAAAGATATTTGAAGATTACATCGCTTACTTGTTTAAAAAGTATTCAGAGGGTTACAGAATTAAAACACAAGATAAATCATACTTTTTAGTTGAGCACAGAAGCGAAAAGCGTTTTGGGTTACGACCAGACATTGTTCTCGATAAAGCCTTGACCAGGCAGAAAGTAATTGACACAAAATGGAAGTTGCTTGACGAGTTTGCCGAAAGAAAAAACTACAATATCTCACAAGCGGACATGTATCAATTGTATGCTTACGGTAAGAAATACACAACACCGACACAAGAACCAAGATTGATTTTACTTTATCCAAGCAATCCAAAGTTTACAAATAAACTTGATCATTTTATTTACGAAGGAGATTTAAAACTTGAAGTAGTTCCATTTGATTTTACTAAAGATGAAAAAGAACAAATTGAATTTATTATTGGGCTTTAGAATTAGCCTACACACAAAATCTAATTCAGTATGAATTAACGATTGAAGTTGTTGGTAGTTTTCTTTGAAAGTGTTGGAGAATAAAATATATTTTAGGTCGTAAAATTCCTTTCAGGGTTTATTTAAATAATTACCTCACCTTCACCAACTCCTCCACAGCCCTTTCTAAAGTTTCTTCTTTTTTACAAAAACAAAAACGCAATACATGGTTGTCTTGTTGATTGTTGTAAAAAGCTGATACAGGAATAGTAGTTACTCCATAATCTTTTGTCAGCCTTATCGCAAAATCCTTATCAGTTTCATTGGTTATTTTTTCATAGCTGTAGCATTGAAAATAACTACCAAAACTTGGTAATGCAGTAAAAGCCGTTTGGCTCATTAACTTCTGAAAATAATCCCTCTTTTTTTGTACGAAAGAACCGAGCTGTAAATATGCATTTTCATTTTGCAGATATGCTGCCAAGGCCACCTGACTCGGTGTATGGCAAGAGAAACAATTGTATTGATGTACCTTTCTAAACTCTTTCATAGCTGCAGGAGCAGCAATGCAATAACCGAGCTTCCACCCTGTACAGTGGTAGGTTTTACCAAAAGAAAAGCAAACAAAACTACGTTCTAAAAGGTCAGGGTGTTTTAGAATGCTTTCATGTTGTATGCCATCAAAAATGAGGTGTTCATACACTTCATCGCTCAAAATAATAATGTCTGTACCTGCTACAACCTGTCGTAGCTGATCCATATCGTCAGCATTTAAAACCGAACCGGTTGGGTTATGTGGCGAATTAATCATAATCATCCTCGTACGAGAAGTAATTTTTTGCTTAACCACATCCCATGGAATAGAATAATCAGGAAAACACAAGGGAATCAAAACCGGAATAGCCCCATTGATTTCAATATTTGGAATGTAGCTATCGTAAGCAGGTTCAAAAACAATGACCTCGTCTCCCGGTTGCAAAACTGTGGTGAGTGCAGTGTAAATGGCATAAGTGCCGCCGGGTGTTATGGTAATATCAGTATCCGCATTTATTGTTGTACCGTATAATTTCTCAACTTTCTCAGCAAGCCTTTCTCTAAGCAATGGCAAACCCGGCATAGGAGCATATTGGTTATAGCCCTCTGTCATTGCCTTATCTACCAAACCCGTCAACTCTTCACTCATCATAAAGTCAGGAAAACCCTGGCCGAGATTAACCGCACTGTGCTGTACAGCCAACTGACTCATAGTTGTAAAAATGGTAGTGCCTACATTTGGCAATTTGCTTTTGATATTCATTTGTAAATATTTGAGCAGGAGAAATAGTTGAGAAATAATTATTTAAAAATAAAACAGCCGTGCAGTAAGAAGATAAAATGTTATCTCTCAATCTGCACGGCTGAATATTATTTTTTATTAGTGCTTTTCTGTCTCTTTTTTAGTTTCAGTAGCCTGATGTTCTGTAGACATTTCCATTTTTGTAGAGTCAATTGAAGTGTGTATAGTAGCAGTATCCGCCATATGACCTTCGTTCATTTTTTCTTTATGCCCTTTATTGTGTTCTGTAGCTTCTTTAGGCTCGTCATTTTCATATACTCCAACTGTGGAAGAACCGTCGTTGTGGCAGGCAGTCAATATAAGTACAGCAGAAAGTAAAATAGCAGATATTTTTTTCATTAGTATAATTTTATGGTGCAAAATTAAGGGATGTTATGTAATTGAACCTCCTGAAATAATGAATGAGGTTAGATAGTAGTAATTTTGGTGCTATTTCAAGTAAATGATCATCATGGTGATTATAACAATGCGAATAAATCAATCTCTAAAAAGTGAAAAGTATTAAGGATATATTTTCTAAAAAAGAGCCAACAATAAAGAATTATAATTCTTATGCTGATGCATTAGCAGCATGTGAACATGAGGGGTATGAAGACAAAGAACTATGCAATCTTATTGCCCTAAAAACATTGAACTATAAAGAAAAATTACAACTGAAGCCTTACAGTATTAATCTGGTGCACTGTTATCTAACATTGATAATACAGCATATTTTATTACAGACCGGCCTGGGCAAAATTGAGGTAAGTGATTTTGGCGGCGGGTGTGGGGCACACTATTTTGAAACGCTGCGTTTTATTGAAGCAGGTAAACTACAATGGACAGTAATTGAAACACCCGAAATGGTCAAAAATGCATTGAGCAATCAACTTAATAATGACCATCTGTATTTTTCATCTAATGCAAAAGATGCATCGGGGCAACTGCTATATTTATCTAGCTCTATACAGTATGTGTCAGATCCACATGGTATGCTTGAATTGTTAATTTCAAGGAATTTCCCCTTTATGCTTTTTAACAGAATGATGCTTCATACTAGTGCCGATGAGGATATTATTACTGTGCAACAATCCCGGTTGTTAGACAACGGACCGGGCATTTTAACTACAGACATAAAAGATAGAATCATAAAATATCCCCACACTACGCTTTCGTTGAAGAAGTTTATGAAAAAAATGGAGGAGGCCTATGAACTTATATTTAAGTTTGAAGAATCATCGGGAAACATTGATCAAAAAAATACGCAAATAACCGGTGGTGGTTTTTTGTTTAAAAGAAAATAAATGGGAAAACTATCAACCTATCTCCGGTTTATAAAAAAGGAAAAATGTAAGTTTCCCAATGTTTCATTTTGGGGATTGTTAAAGTATTATAAACCCTGGACCGAATCGGTTAATGAAAAAAGCAATAAAAATAGCGAACTGCCCTGGATGACTTTTGGAGCCATCAATTTTTTAAAAGAACAGGCAGCCGGGGACATGCAGGTATTTGAGTATGGTTCTGGCAGTTCTACTTTATTTTGGGCAAAAAGGGTAAAGCATGTTTACAGTATAGAACACGATTTGGATTGGTCAAAAAAGGTAAGAGAAGATCTTGATAATAGAAAACTCAATAATGTTGACTTAAAATACATACAACCGGAAAAGCGAACAGAAAGTATTCAAAAAGATGTGTCAGATCCTTATCAGTATTCAACAGACGATCAACAATGGAAAGACTATTCTTTTGAAAAGTATGTGCGTACTATTGAAAGTTTTCCTGATGCAACTTTTGATTTTGTTGTTGTAGATGGCAGGGCCCGCCCATCTTGTATTGCAGCATCGTTAGCAAAAATAAAGATTGGTGGATACCTAGTTGTAGACAACAGCGAAAGAGACTATTATTTTACAAAAACACTTTCTTTGCTTACAGGCGATAAATGGTGGCGAAAAGATTTTTGTGGACCTGTGCCGGGGCTTAGACATTTTCATCAAACCAGTTTTTTTAAAAAATTGAAATGAGTATTGCTCCTGTAGTTTTATTTACTTACAACCGATTAGCACACACTCAAAAGACTGTGTCTTATTTGCAAAAAAATGATCTTGCAAATCAAACGCCGCTATATATATACAGCGACGGTCCTAATAAAGCGGAAGACCTGATTAAGGTAAATGAAGTAAGAAATTATTTAAGAACTATTGAGGGTTTTGCATCAGTTAAAATTTTTGAAAGGGAACGAAATATAGGTCTTGCAGAAAGTATAATAACAGGCGTAACAGAAATATTGAATAGTTACGATATGGTGATTGTGGTAGAAGATGATTTACTAACCTCCCAATACTTTCTTACCTATATGAATGATGCGCTTTCTTTTTATGAAAATAATAATGAAGTGATAAGTATTCACGGGTATGTATATCCTGTAGCAGAACAACTTCCTGATACTTTTTTTATAAAAGGTGCAGACTGTTGGGGTTGGGCAACTTGGAAAAGAGGATGGAGTTTATTTGAAAAAGATGGTACTAAACTATTGAATGAGTTAAAAAGCCGTTCGCTTACAGAAGCTTTTGATTTTGATAATGCATATTATTTTACTCAAATGCTCGAAGATCAAATTGCCGGAAAAAATAACTCATGGGCTATAAGATGGAATGCATCAGCATTTTTAAAGGATAAGCTCACACTTTATCCCGGTCATTCTTTGGTGCAAAATATCGGGCACGATAATTCTGGCGTACACTCTTCGGCTAACCAATCATTTGATGTGGATCTATATCAGCATCCCTTAAAGATCACAAACATTCTTGTGCAACAATCTGAAATTGGTTATCGTGCTTTTAGGAATTATTTTAATAAAACAAACCCATTTAAACCAAAACAAAATTTTATAAAAAGATTTTTAAAAAAAGTCTTTAACTAAGTAATCCGCATGTATAATTTTTGTACACTTTTTAATTCATTGTATTTGTCAAGAGGTTTGGCTATGCATACTTCATTGGCAAAAACCTGTTCCAATTTTCACCTGTATATTTTCGCATTTGATGATTTGTGTTATAAAACGTTGAAGCAATTAAATCTGTCTTGTGTAACTGTTATTTCTCTAAATGAATTTGAAGACCCAACATTACTAAAGATAAAACCCGGTAGAACTGCCGGTGAATATTGCTGGACTTGTACACCTTCTACCATCCTGTATTGTATTGATTCTTATAAACTGGATAACTGTACCTATATAGATGCTGATCTTTACTTTTTTTCTGACCCTGCTGTACTTTTTGATGAATTGGGTAATGCCTCTGTTATGATTACTGACCACCGGTACACACCGGGTTATGACCAATCAGCAACTTATGGCAAGTATTGCGTTCAGTTCATAACTTTCAAAAACGACAGCAATGGATTAAGGGTACTTAATTGGTGGAGGGATGCCTGCATAGAATGGTGTTACAATAGGGTAGAAGATAATAAATTTGGGGACCAAAAATATTTAGACAACTGGACTGCAATGTTTGAAGGGGTACATGAATTACAGCATCTTGGTGGAGGTGTTGCACCATGGAATATTCAACAATATGATACGGAATTGATAAATGGAAAATTGATTGGAAAGGAGAAGGCTACGGGAGTGAAATTTGATTTTGTATTTTATCATTATCACCACTACAAATATCTTGTAGGCAAAGGATGTCATTTGGGTTATTATGAGATAGATATGAAAACTGTAGGGTTAATTTATGGGCCATATGTAGCAGCGTTGCAACAGGCAGATAAAACGTTGAAACAAATAAATCGGTCACACCTTTTTCATGAAGAAATGGAAGTGCCCCGCTTAAGAAAATCATTGCGACGCAAGTATTTATACTACATAAAAGGTAGATTTAGAAAATATTATAAGCAAAGTTATATACTCAAACATGGCGCATCTACTAAACCTTAAAACCTTTACCGATAAAAGAGGTAATCTGACTGTAATAGAAAAGACAATACCGTTTGATATAAAACGGATCTTTTACATTTATGGTGTAGATGATTCCATAAGGGGTGGACACAGGCATAACAAAACTATTCAGGCGGCTATAACCATACAGGGTAGTTGTGAAATTTCAAATAATAATGGCAAGAACAAAGAAACATTTAAACTAGATGATCCATCCAAATGTTTGATATTGAATCCTGAAGATTGGCATCAAATGCACAACTTTACAAAAGATGCAATATTGATGGTTTTAGCATCTGAATATTTTGATGCAGACGATTACATTTACGAACCTTATCCATGATAGAATACGAAAATTTAAAACTGGTTAATCAGCCATTTTTTGAAGAATACAAAAAATGTTTTGATGAAGTACTGCAGAGCGGATGGTATATACTTGGTAAGCATGTAGAAACATTCGAACAGCAATTCGCACAATATTGTGGCAGTAGTTATTGTGTTGGATTGGCTTCGGGTTTGGATGCTTTGTATCTTGCTATAAAAGTATTCAACTTTCCCGCAGGGTCAGAAATTATTGTACCTTCCAATACTTACATTGCTACAATATTAAGTGTGCTGCAAAACCAAATGAAGCCTGTTTTGGTTGAACCTGATATTGCAACATACAATATAGACCCAAAGCAAATAGAAGAAAGCATAACACCAAAAACCAAGGCTATTCTTGTTGTTCACCTTTATGGCAAAGTTTGTGAAATGGACAGCATTAATGCAATTGCAAAAAAGTATAACCTTGAAATTATAGAAGATTGTGCACAGGCACACGGCGCTATGTATAAGCAACACATGGCGGGCACTTTTGGCGCATTTGGCGCCTTTAGTTTTTACCCTACAAAGAACCTCGGATGTTTGGGTGATGGTGGCGCCCTAACTATGAACAATGATTATCATAATCAAATGATAAGAACATTGCGCAACTATGGGTCAAGAGTAAAATATGTAAATGAAGTGGTGGGCATTAACTCAAGATTAGATGAAGTACAGGCCGCATTTCTTTCAGTAAAATTGGATCACCTCGATGAAATTAACAATCATAAAAGACACCTTGCATCATTATACCATAAGCATCTGAAGAATGATTTTATTAAACCTGTAGTTGATACAGATTATCATGACGTTTATCATATCTACAACATAAGGCATCCCAAAAGAGATGAATTGAAAGCCTACCTATTGCAACAAGAGATTAAAACTGAAATTCATTATCCGATAGCACCACATAAGCAAAAAGCATTAAGCGGTTTAGTGGAAGGCAGTTATCCGATAGCCGAAGAGATTCACAATACTACACTTAGTTTGCCTGTATCTTATTGCCATACATCAGATGATATTTACAAAGTAATAGAAGTACTCAATAATTTTTAAATGCTTCCGCTTATTACCATTATTTTTTTTTGCGCTTTTCCTTTCGTTGTTTAATCCTGTACCTGATGAGTTCATATAAGCCAAGATATTTTTTTATTAAATCATCTTTTTCTTTTTTAAATAACTCGTCTTCTAAAAATGAAGAAAACCCGCCTGTGTGATAAATTGCAATTGAAATCGAAAAATATTTTTTTGTAAAAGCCTTGTCGCCCCAGCATTGCAGGTTTAATACATAATCGGCATATACTCTGTATTGCAATTGGTAATGGTATTTTTTAAAAACTGCTTTTGGATAAAAAATAGCCTGATGCGAAATGTTCATTTTTGTAAGGCGGTAAGCAGAAAAATTTCCATCTAATATGTCATTTTTATCAGTAATGCAATTGCCCGTGTAGATGGTGTTTTTACACGTTAATTTTTCAGCCATGTCAGAGAAGGTTGGTAGCAGTTGATCGTCTATTCCTAAAAAATAAAACCAATCTCCTGTTGCTTTTTTCAATGCATTATTCATTGCTTCATAAATACCGTTGTCGGGTTCACTTTGCCAATAAGTTATATGCTGCTCATTTTGCTTAATTAGGTCAATTGTATTGTCTTTACTTGCTCCATCAAAAATGATTAATTCAAAATTTTGAAAACGTTGAGCAGTAATTGAATTAATACATTGCTGCACAAATTTTTCTGCATTGTAGGTAACTATGATAATGCTTACTGAAGCTTTCGATTTATTTATTGGAAAATACTTTTCTCTATTGCCTCCTTGAATGACTGACATTTTGTGATGCTTTATTTGATACAAATATTTAAACACAAACTCAAATAATATGCTATTGAATTATTGCTTGGTTAAAGGTTTATGATTGGTTGCCCATTTGTAACTATGCTTTAAATGTGAGAAGATGACTATTTTTTTCTTCTTGAAGTTGAAAAGTAATCTTCTGTGTATTACCATAAACTTGTAAAGCGGTTTGTGAAATTTTACATACAGGCTTTCTTCAAGCAAATCTGCAAAAGTTGATAAAAATATTTTATCAGCGGGAGGTATGTTTGGGGCAGTCATAAACACCCGGCATTGTTTAGCCATTCTTTGTTTCTTTATATTCTTCTGATCATCTTCATCGTATTTTTCTAAAATATCTACGGTAGAATTATCCGCATGACTTCTTTGGTAAACCAACACTTTATCATAATGCTGCACACCACCATTGTAAGCGGCTACCACACCCATCCACCAATCGTACATGGCATCTTTGCTAAAAGGAACTACCAGTTTTACAAAGTCTTTTCTACAAACTATTGCATGACCACTTATAGTATTAGCAAGAAAAACTTTTCGTGCATCTGTACCTTCAAACATCCTAAAGACAGGTTCTTTTGGTTGATGCGGCACATCACCTGAAAAGATGTAAGAGTTACAATAAATCAAAGGATGTTTGGTATCCCATGCATTCATCATTCTTTCCAGTTTATCCATAATCCATACATCGTCCTGATCGCAAATGGAAACTGCATCACCGGTAGCAGCTTGTAAGGCATTTTCAAAATTTTTAGTATAGCCTAAATTTTTTTCATTAACGCTGACCTTTATAAAAGCATATTTCTTAGCATATTGGTTGACAATTTCAACTGTATCATCTGTTGAAACATCATCAAAAATCAATAGTTCATAAACAGGATAAGTTTGGTTGATGATGGAATCTAACTGAGCATGAATATACTTTGCACCATTATAGGTACACAGCACTACAGATACTTTTATGATTGGCTTATTTTGCTGCATAGTAATCATTTGCCAAGACTGTCATATATTTCAAGATATTCCTTTGCTGCTTTTTCCCAGCTAAAACTATTGGCCCATATTTTTATCAAGGGTGAAGGATGAGTATTGTTGTAGTGCAACAAACTTTCTTTCAGCACTTTATCCATTTCTTCGGGTACAAAATTGTTAAAGTAGTAAGCATGTTCTCCTCCCACTTCGGGCAGCGATGACGTTGAAGAAAGTATTGCAGGTTTGCCAAAATACATAGCCTCTATTACCGGCAATCCAAACCCCTCTGACAACGATGGAAAAACAAAAGCTGTACAGTTTTTATAATACCATTGTTTGTCATTTTCAGAAACCGGACCGGTAAAAATTACCCTGCTTTCAACACCATATTTTTTTGCTTCTTCTATTATGCGATTTTTGTACTGTTCGTTTTCTACTATTCCACTTATGATTAATTGTAATTCATTATTTTTCAATAATGCAGGCAGCACATGAAAATTTTTCTTCTCTGCAATGACTCCTATGCTATATAAAAATTGTGTTGTAGGCGCATTGTACGGTGCCACAATATTTTCCAACTCTATAATGTTGCAACCGTTATACACCACTCTTCTTTTTTCAGGAGAAATGAAGATGTGTTTTAAAACATCCTGCATCACAAAATTTGAGATAGCTACAATGACATCTGATTCATTAATTTTTTTTGTGAGGTCTGTAAGGTAGGTAGCTTTTTTTTGATCCGATTTATTGACATCATACATAAAGTTGATGTCGTGTATGGTGAGTACTTTTTTGCATTTTGCCCCAAAAGGAAAATATTCAGTTCCCTGTTGTGCTGCATGCCATATCTTATATTTTGATTGCGATGGAAAGAAAATTTTATGAAAGAAATGTTGATTCACATAATGGACATTGTCGCCAAAATGACCAGTAAACTTTTTTGGTAGATAGAAAAACAAATCCTGATTTTCCTTTTTATACTTGCTAAGGTTTTTGCCCAGATGCAAACAAAAATGAAACAATCCCGTATGAGGATATTTCATTCGTTCAAAATCTATTAATACGCTGTTGGGCACTGTTGGTTTAGCTTTTAGTTTTGATGTAATTGAGCTTATTTTATTTTATAAAACATTTTAAAACAAAACAACCATTTTCTAAAGGCCGGTTTGTTTTTGAAAGCCAGTATTTTATCTCTATGTTTAAAAAAGAGCATCATTCTTTTGAAATCATTTGGTAGAGAGAAGTCTTTATAACTCTCAACCAAATCATGATAAACCTGCTTTTGCATTTTTAATTCTGCCGGACATTTCTCATAAAGCAGGCGCATTCTTTCTCTTATCAAATTCAGTTTATCAGCCTTTGCCGGTTTAACTTTTTTTCTTTTTCCTTCAGCCACTTTTACTGCACCAAATACATTTTGTGTGTGTTGTCTGTATTGCACCAAGGGTATATCTATAAACTTTATTGGCATTTTGCAGGTGGCTACAAAGCCCAACCAATAATCATGTGGTATCATGGTGGGGAACGGAAAGCACCGATTGACCAATTCTTTTGTCACAATCATGGCATGACCCGCAGCGGTATTGCCTATTGCATACGTAAGACAATCGTCATAACTTAATAGTCTTTTTATATCTGACAATTTTTTGTGCAGGCTGTTGCCGTTACTGTCTATCAATTCAGAATTGCTGTAAACTATTTCATGATCACCCATTTCATTCATCAGCACTTCTATTTTATCCTTCATCCATATATCATCCTGATCGCTTGGAGCTATAAATTCTCCGGTTGCAAGTTTTAGTCCCTTTTCAAAATTTTTTACATAACCCAGATTGGTTTCATTTACAAACACCTTTAGCCGTTTATCGGATTCTTCATATTGCTTTATCAAACTTACTGTACCGTCTGTTGAACAATCGTCTACTATAATGATTTCAATGTTGGGGTACGTTTGTTCGAGAATACTTTCCAATTGTTTATCCAGAAACTTTTCTCCATTGTATGTTGCTATCACTACAGAAACCAAAGGATAGTGTAACAATGTATTCATGGGTGTATTTTTAAAGGAGCAATGGAGAAACTCTCTTTTATATTATTTTATAATTTTTGAAATCAAATAATCGCAAACCTGTTTTCTTTTCAAACCAATACAGCAATTTGTCTTTAGTAGAAAACTTTTTTCTGTTCAGGTCCAGCGTCACTTTCCAGTTTTGATTGTCAATTCTCTTTTGCATAACTGAAGGATGTTTATCCTTAAAAAGTTGCAAAGAGTCAAAATCGTTATAGTCAAAAATATCGTCTGTTGTTGGATAATTGGCTCCATCCTCAACATTTGGATTCCAATACCGGCTTACTTCATGCATTTTCTTTTTCATTTGAGCCGGGCTTTTTACCCAGCCATAATGGTAAATGCATGCATCAATCTTTTTCACATTTAGCTTTGTCTTACCCTTTCTAAATCCTTGTGCATCTTTATAAGCATTTATAGATTGATCATTTCTAATAATTCTAATTTCTTTATTATACCATTTTCTGCTATCTCCTACATAATCATAAGAACCATAAAAATGAAGATAATCAAACAATAGTCCTTCTACCTTTTTTTCATCTTTGTATTTTTCACAAGCCTTTTTTATTTCAGGCAAATATTTTTCCGGCAACACCTCATCCGCCTGTATATAAAAAGCCCATGTACTTTCGGGGTCAATAAGTTTAAAAGCTTTATCGGTTTCTACTGCTAAAACAGCACCCCCTTTTCTTAAAGACTTATCCCAAACACTTTCAAAAATTATTATTTTATTATCGTTAATACTTTCAATTAGTTTTCGGGTTTCATCTGTGCTATCTCCTATAAGTACAATCATTTCGTCAACCACGGGTAATATGGAAGTAATGGCTTCAACAATTGGATAATCGTTGATTACTGCATTTTTAATAATAGTAAAACCCGAAATTTTCATGAATGTATTTTGAAATGAATTGCCGGGAAATATACACTTGTTATTTATCCCTTATTCATTTGAGTTGGGCAAAGCTACAAGTAGAATAGGTAGAATGGTAAAACTTTGGTTAGAAATCAATATTTCATCTTAGATGTTTTGGACAATTTGCCCTACTAAAGTTTTAGAGTAATAAAAAAAATAAGATGCATGATTCATTATTTCAAAAAACTCCCAGTTTAAAATAGCTCAAAACACATTCAAAACACATATTATGTGAGTATATCAAACTATAAATGTTTATTTTTGGTTTTGTGGGAAACATCAACAATGGTGTTTTTAAATGTGGGCAGGCAAAAAAATAGTAATGTTTTTGGATTACTATTATTAATAAGAGGACGAGTTAAGAACTAAATATAAATTCCAGTATTTCCTTTATAAATGGTTTTTTTATTTTTTGATGAATGGAAATAAAGCCGGTTGTTTCTTTGAAGAAGCAGTGTAATTGGTTTTAATATTTAGTTTTTCATTGTAACGAATCTTCCGCCATCTCTATTTAATTTCCCCAAATTATTTATTCATTTTTTTATTGTATTAAAAATATGGGATGTGGCACTTGTGGTACCGCAACTGGTGGAAAACCAGGCGGTTGTAAAAGTAACGGAGGATGCAGTACAGGCGGTTGTAACCGTATGAATGTACATGATTGGCTTATGAACCTGCCCTTTAGCGACCCTGAAAGTACCTGTAAAATAGTTGAAATCAGCTTTAATCAGGGAAGCCGTAAGGAGTTTTATAGAAATGCTACCCTTCAGTATTTTGAGAAAGGCGAATTGGTAACAGTTGAAGGTGTCGGCGGCTTTGATGTAGGAGAGGTGAGTCTTAGTGGCGAACTGGTCAGGGTGCAAATGAAGAAAAAAGGTGTGGATGAACAAAGCCCCGAAATCAAAAAAATTCTGCGCCGTAGTACAGAAACTGATATTGCAAAATGGCAGGAAAATAAAAAAAGGGAAAAAGAAGCACTTGTTCTTAGCCGTGCTATGGCCCGCAATATGAAGCTTGAAATGAAGGTGGCAGAGGTAGAAATACAGGCCGATGGCAAGAAAGCTACATTTTTCTATACGGCAGATGACAGGGTTGACTTTAGAGAATTAATCCGAATGTATGCCGGTGAGTTTAAGGTAAAAGTTGAAATGCGTCAAATTGGTGCAAGACAAGAAGCCGGTAAAGTCGGCGGCATTGGTAGTTGTGGCCGCGAACTGTGCTGCAGCACATGGCTAACCGATTTTAAGAGCGTTAACACAACCGCTGCCCGTTATCAAAACCTTTCAATCAATCAGACAAAACTAAGTGGGCAGTGTGGAAGATTGAAATGTTGCCTCAATTATGAATTAGATACTTATCTTGATGCATTGCAGGGATTTCCTGATAATGCTGATGTTATACAAATAACCCGTAGCCCGGCTTATCTGGTAAAAAAGGATATTTTCAGAAACCTGATGTGGTACACCACACCTGATAGTGCAAAACATTATCCACTAACAATAGAAAGGGTAAATGAAATTCTGAAAATGAATGCACAGGGTCAAAAACCTGATGAATTGGAACCGGTTGAAGTGGTAAGTTCCAAACCAAAAGAAGTAGAACCCGAATTTGTAGATGTAGTGGGTCAAATCAGTTTGCGTAGTCTGGAGAGAAACACTCGTCGCAGAAACGATAAGGAAAAGGGAAATGCCCAACGCAATGAGCGTGGTGGCGATCGAAGGGATAATCAAAACAGAGGAGGGCAACAAAATCAGCCTCAAGGCAATCAACCCAATCAACAAAGAAACGGTCCACCGCAGCAAGGCAATCAGCAAAGGCAATCGCCTAATCAACAGGGTGGTAAGCCAAACCAACCTGCAAGACCAAACCAACAGGCCAATCCAAATCAACAAGCAAGACCAAATCAACAGGGCAACCCAAATCAGCCCCGTCCACAACAAGGTACACCAAGAGGGCCGGAGCAAAATGCCGGAGCTAATAAAAACCGTCCGGAACAGCAAAGACCGCCACAGCGTAATCAGCAAAACCGACAAGGTGGCCCACAGAACAGACCCAACCAACCACGGCCACAAAGACCACCAAGACCCGAGGGAGGAAATACTCCCCCACTAACAGAAAACAAATCATAGTTAAAAGAAGAAACTTTATAAAGAGGCTGACCGTAAGGATTGGCCTTTTTTGTTTGCATGTTACCTGAAAGATTCGTGTGTAGTTTACTAATCCAGGGTAGTTCGGTTGGGTAATGTGCACATTACCCCGAAGGGTAGTAGTCATTCGCACTCACCACATCAGCTTCAAAATAATCAATAGTTCCGCTTCCGTTATCATGGCCTATCCTTTTATCACTCACCGTTGCCATTACATTGCCAAGGTGGTTGGTGAGTTCGTATATCCGCTTGCCTATGTCTTGTGTATGGTCTTCTGCGTTGGGTTGGTAAGCATCATTATCCAGGTGGTTGCTAATATCCCACTTGGGTGTTAGCATACCCAAACGGCTGCTGCCATACAGGTGTTGCTCTGTCCACTCACTGTGGGTAAGGGCTCCTGCTGTATTGGCTTTGTATTCATACACACCCAATACATTGCCTTGTGCATCACGTACGTAGTGGGTATTAGTAACCAGCCCATTATTCTCTACCTGCTTATTGATTCTGTTGCCACCGGCATCGTATCCGTAGTGGATAGTCACGCCTGTTTTTTTGGTAATGGTGGCTATTTTGCCATACACCGTCCAGTCTATTTTTTCTATGCCTTCCTGTCTGTCCCCTGCTAAGTTACCTGTTTTATCGTAACGGTAGTTATCGTTCTGTTGGTCAAATATATCTGTGCCGTGCATCACCACTTGATCTCTTACATGGCGCAGGCGGTTGTTAACCAATCGGCCATGGCTGTCCAGGTTGTAGTTGTAGGTCAGGTTGTCCATGTCCATTGCTGCATGGTTGGCAAGGCTTTTATTGCGCAGGTAGGTCAGTATGTTGCCATTGGCATCGTAGCTTATACGTTCTTTGTATTCATCTATAATGGAGTTGTTGTCCCATCCGTAAGATTTGATTATACTGTGCCTGTCCATAGCAGTCAGTCGGTTAAGCTGATCGTAGCGGTAGGTATAGCCTGCCGGCTTACCATTCTCTATTTTACCTATTGCATAAGTGGCGTTGCTGATATTGCCGTTGTAGAGTTCGCGGCCGCTTTCGGCAGTGGGCAGCCCAGGTGGCACATAGGTGTTGGGGAAGGCGGGGGTTTAGGAAATAAAAAAATGGTGACCAATACTAGCCACCAAAATAACTTTTATAATGCTTTTTTTGCATTGAAAAACTGGTTCTGTTATTGCTAAATCGTTTAACAACACATCTGAAACACTACCTGTTATTTAAGTATACATCTATTACCAACAAAGCCATAGAGATAATGAATATAACTTGAATCATTGATTTTATAGTAACTACAATCATTAACTATAAATGATTTTGTTTTTATTGAAACATTCTCACAAAATAATTCATATTCGAATATCCCTCCACTTTCATTATTTGCATATTTCATTATTACACTATTATCGTGAGAAATTCCGATAATATTTTTAATTTCACTACTTAATAAGTATAATCTAATTTTATTAAAAAAATCCTTTGAAAATTTTATATTTATTAATTGAACGGAATCATTTTCTTTTAGATCCTGTATTTGATAAATAAGTTTAACTGAATCCTGATTTAAAGAGTCTCGTCGATAAATTTCAATTTTAATTTTCTTCTCAACCTTTCTAAAGTTTACTAAATAATCTTTGGCTACATTATTACGAATGTCATATTCAATCTGATGAATTAAACTACTGTTTTTTTGATAATATTTAACCATTTCATTTAAATAATCGTTATTCGAGTTATTACATCTCAAAGAAAGTAGCAATAAAAATATTTGTGTTATACGCATAAAATTAATTGTGCCAAAATTTAAAATACCCTTTTTCATATTCTTTTAATGAACGAATGTTTTCATACCCTGCTCGTTGAAAAAAGTTAGAAAAAGGGCTTTCTCCAAAAGCAGGGAAACCTGCATCATAGGCGGCTTTCTTATATCTATTCAAATTAAGTAGTAAATCAACTTTTTTATTTTGACACATGTTAAATGCTCCAGCAATTAACATAAAATCCAATTTCGATTGGCCTGTAATTCGAGCTATTGAACCAGCCGCAAAATTACCGATATCTCTAGCACTAACATATACACCCTTGACTAATTGAGAACCTCTGTAAACATACTCTAGTAAAGCTTCTGTACCTAATTGTCCTTCTATTATTCCATTAGTCTTAAAATCATAAGTATCAAATCCACCAGCATTTTTTGCATAAAACAATCTAGCGTAATCTCCTTTATTGTTTGAAGAATATCCCTCAAATTCCTTGATGAATTTATCTATCCAATTTTTAGCTTCAAAACTTTTAAAATGTATAGTTCCTTTTGGGCTATTATCGTGATCAAAATTTGCAAAAGAATTCCACATCATTGTTTCCCCCATTTTTTTGCCACCTGTTAATTTAGGTGTTTTTTTGTCAATGTTTCTATCTGTAGCAGCAAAAGTTTTAGGTAAAATTCTATGCCGAAAAACTCCATAATTGTGATCATTGTATACTGCTACAACCTTGCCATCTTTATCAGTGTGGGTACTTGATCCTAAAGGATCAAATAACTTAATTGGATTATTATCCATACTTGCGTAAGGGGTAATATTTACATTCGGTACAGGATCAATACCCCACCATCGGCCAATTCTTGTGTCAAGCTCTCGAAAGAAAGTAGAATAGACATTTTCATTTATTTCTTTTTCCTTTTCTGAACCTTTATTATACCCATACCTATAACTCCCGGGATTATACCCCCTCCCCGGCATACTCATCCCAAAAGGGGTAAAATTTGAATAGCCACGGGTAAAACCCGTGGTTAAGTTAAAAATAGAATATCCCAGCAACCCTGAAGGGGTTGAATGTTTTACAATAATTAAAGATCCAGAATTCTGAAATTGTTATTATAAAATCAAAAAGGCGTAAACTTTTCAACTACTCATAAAAATTGAAGTCCCATTTCAATATCCACCTTATATTGCTCATTAATCATGACCATCAAAAAAATATTTGGACGAATTTTTCGCAAACTATTCAGGTGGTTTTTGTGGGCATTTTTATTTGCCAATATTTATTTGGTGATGTGTAAATGGATAATGCCGCCGGTTACTCTTACGCAGTTGGGCAGTTGGTTGGGTGGTCATGGCCTTAAAAGAGATTATGTTGATTACAATGAAATAGCGCCTTCGGCAAAGTTGGCAGCTATGGCAAGCGAGGACCAACTTTTTCCCGATCATGGTGGCTTTGACTGGAAATCAATTGAAAAAAGCTTCAGCAGCAAAAAGGGAAAGAATAAAAAAATAGCCGGTGCGGGTGCAAGTACCATAACACAACAGGTGGCTAAAAATGTTTTTTTATGGCAAGGGAGCGGCATTGGCCGTTATGTTAGAAAAATACCCGAAGCTTATTTTACCAAAATGATAGAATGGGTTTGGGGAAAACAGCGCATATTAGAAGTCTACCTCAATATTGCAGAAATGGGAGAAGGTATTTTTGGAATAGAGGCTGCAGCACAAGCATATTTTGGTAAACCTGCATTAAAACTTTCACAGTCAGAATCGGCAATGATTATAGCATGCTTACCAAGCCCCAAACGTTACACTGTAAAGCCCATAAGCAGGTGGGTAGCATGGCGCTATCCACGTATAGTAGTGCAGATGCAAAACATAGCAGAGGATGATGATGTGCAGGCATTAATCAACCCTTCTTTGGCGAAGCCATAAAAGCATCTACAACAGTAATAGCTGCCTGAAATCGTTCGTCATTTGTACCGGAAATAACCTCAAACGGCACATCCTGATTGGTAAGAATATTGCGATAAATGTGAAACAATTCTTCCCTTGTTTTGAGATCAGGATATTCACGCAATTCATCTTTTACCCACGGTAAATCTACATTGCAAAGCAGGTAAAGATCAGTTTGCTGTTTTGTTATTCTATCAATTATAAAAGGGTGGCATTTACCAAAAACAAATTCGCACCAAACCTTCAATACATACATATCAGTATCTACAAACAGCAGATTTGAGGTTTCATTTTCACTTACTTTTTTATGATACATTTCCTCCAATGCTACCTGTCCTTTTGCAATTGTAAGTAAATCATCAAAAGTATAGTTTGTGCCATTTGTAAGCAAATATTCACGGGCATATTCGGGGCACCACAGCGTGTTGTAGTGTGCTGCCAATTGCCGGCACAAGGTACTTTTACCGGTACTTTCCGGACCCATAATTACAATCTTTTTAATCTCTTGCATACTGAGCTTTTTTGTGCCATGCAACCAATCCCATAAAAGCCATAATCAGCAATACCAAAAACTGAAAACTGGTAAAAACATATCCCTTAACAAAGTACAATGGAATTGACGCAATATTGGTTACAATCCACCATAACCAACTTTCTACTTTTTTACGAGCCATTAGCCACATGCCGGTGTAGGCACTCGCAGAGGCAAAGGCATCAGCAGCAGGAATAGCCCCCGGGGCAAAATTATTTTTCAAATAAACCAACGAAAAATAAATGACAACATACAGCAGGCCAAAGAATACAAGTTGACCAATCCACTCTTTAACAGAGCTATATTTTACAATTACAACCAAATGATTTTGCGGGTCTTTCTTAGACCACAAAATCCACCCGTAAATGCTCATGATGGTATAAAAAATGTTCACACTTGCTTCACCGGGCAAATGCCCCTTTATACTGATGTAGATGTAAATGATGGTATTAATCAAACCGGTTGGATATACCCAAATGTTTTCT
>JANPGE010000317.1:0-4971 GCA_031423805.1 Segetibacter sp.
GCTGTCGGGAAAGTGCGGTCGCTTTTTAAGTTGGTCTGTTGAAAATCAACACCGGCTGACAACTGATTGTCGCGGGTAAAATAGCGGTAGGTGATGCCCCCTTTTTGCGAAGCGGTTGTATTCTCAAACTTGCTGGAAAGCGTAGGATTGAAGATGTCATATTTATCTACGCTGCCATCGTATTGATATGCCTGTTGGTCGGCTTTGCTTTTGGTATAGCCGGGGTTATAGTTAACCTGCAACTGTGAGTGCAAACTCAATGGTTCTGTATAAATAAAATTGGATGATAACTGATAGCCGTTGCTGAACTGATCGGTATATCTCCTTGCCGTTGAATCTCTGAAAGTGGCCGGCAAAAAGGTAGTATCAAACTGTATAGTGTAAACATCGCCGATGCGGTTGTTGTAACTGGTGTTTAGATTTACAGAAAAAGTACGGCCACGTTTTGGAAAGGCGTGCCGAAACAGGATGTTGTTGTTTAGATTGGTGGCCGTTTTGTCGCTGCTATTGATGTTATGTGTGCGGCTTAGCGTGGTCCCTGCACTTTTAAAAAATGCAGTAGTCGCATCTTTATCCGAATTGTTTAACTGCAAACTGGCATTGGGCGTTATGATGAGTTGATTGGCTGAATCAAATTTATATTCTATCCGCAGATTTACACGGTGGTTTGTATTGGTACTGCTGGCAAGGTTCACTTGTGACAGGTTGGGAATGCTATTGGAAAAATATTGCCGGTTCAGCAGTTCATCGCTGTTGTTGGCTGAACTGTTGAAAAAATAACTCCCCGAAACGGTGGCTTTCTTACCCCAAATATCAGCATAGTTAATGCCAAAGGCATTTGTCTTACTAATGCCGTTTTGCTGCCCTACTAAAAAATTCCCGTTGTTGCTATTGCCTTGATTGTTTCCTCCGCCACCTCTATTGGTGCCGCCTCTTCCCCCGCCGCCACGACCGCCCTGAGCATTGCTGCTGGTAATACCCAACAAATCCTGTGTAGCAAAATTCTGCTGGTTGATGTTGTTGAAATTGCCGACAAAAGAAAGCTTACGGTTCTCCTTCAGTAAAGTGGTGTTACCACCTGCCTGATATTTTCCATCGGTGCCAAAACCGGCGAATACACGGCCAAACTGTCCGTTGCGCATGTTTGCTTTGGTAATAATGTTGATGCCCTTTGTAGTGTTGCCATCATCCACCCCGGTAAATTGTGCCTGGTCACTTAACCGGTCGAACACCTGTATCTTATCCACTATTTCTGCAGGAAGATTTTTAACAGCAGCAGTAGCATCGTCGCCAAAAAACTCACGGCCATCTATGGTCACCTTTTGCACCACCTCGCCGTTGACTTTTAGTTGTCCGTCCTCAACAGTTATACCCGGCATTTTTTTGGCCTGGTCTTCTACGGTGGCATCGGGATTTACTTTGTATTGGCTTGCATTAAACTGCACCGTGTCACCCTTCATGGTTACGGGGCTAATGGTGGCCGTTACCGTTACAGCTTGCAGTTCACCGGGCTTTCGGATTATTAATATGTCCAGGTCTATGTCGGCAGCTTCTAATCGTATTCCTTTACTCACCCGGCTATAACCTACCGTACTAAAAACAATATTAAACGAATCGGGCACCACACTCATTATTCTAAACCTACCCGTTGTATCGCTGATAACGCTACGGTTATGCGATGTATCCGTTACACTCTCCAACAATATGGTAGCAGACTGCACGCCTTTAGCGGTTTGTTTATCTTTCAAAATGCCCTGCACGGTATAGCTTTGCGCCTGCACAACACCTACACATAATACAGCAACTATTAGCAGCAAATAATATTTAATCATGCAGAGGCATTAGAAATTTATGGTAGACATTCCCAACAAAAGATGCAACTTCGACACCTGCAATATCGCAAAGGTTTAATAGTTTCCATCCATTTCTTTTTTTATTGAGCCGGCATTTGTTCGATGATCAGGCTTCATAGGCGACGCTCCATTCATCTACAGTTTTCTATTAGGCTTTTCCTACCATTTATTATTTTGAACCCCCGCAATGCTGACGGGACAAGCACCCCGACACGGAGACACAAAGAGTCACAAAGGGTTTTTAATAAAATATTCAATGCCCATCTAAATCCTTTTGTATCTTACATCCAGAAAATTTAACAACCATGAAGAGAGGTTTACTCACTGCGTTATTGATGGTGTTTTTTATTGGCACTTTTGCACAGCCGGGGGTGTTGGATCAAACGTTTGGGGTTGTGGGGAAGGTGTTAATACCAGCTGATTCAACCGCTTCAACCAAAGCAGTTGTCGTTCAACCCGATGGTAAAATAATCAGCGGCAGTTCTACAACTACTAGTGGCATTAATTACCTCACACTTATAAGATATAACAGTGACGGCACTTTCGACAATTCATTTGGCATCAATGGACATATAAACACACGGAGTGGCAGTTCATCCACGTTAAGCGATATTGCGTTGCAGCCCGATGGCAAAATAGTTGCCGGGGGCAATATCTCTGATACGTCTACCTTTAGCCATGGAGGCTTTTTATTGATAAGATATTTACCAAATGGTACTCTTGACAGCACTTTTGGCTACAACGGAATGGTAAAGTCTTATCTACAAACCACCAATTTTCTATCACTTACCTGCATATTGATAAAGCCCGATGGAAAAATTGTTGCAGGAGGCAGTATTTCAAGTAATGTTTTTACCGAATACCCATTTATTAATCAATATTTGCCAAACGGCCAACCTGACAATTCGTTTAATTCTAATGCTTTCTACTTTAGTTTGCCTAACGGGAACGCAAAAAGTGTAAGTGATATGGTTGCTACCGCAGACGGAAAAATAATTGTTTCAGTTGAAGCCCAAATGGTACCCGCCAACAATTCCAGCGATTTTTTGATTGCCAAACTTCTTGCTAACGGTTCACAAGATTCGTCATTTGGCAAGAATGGGATCAACTATACAGACTTCAACAATTCGGGTGATATGTCTTATGGTATTACCATGCTACACGATAGTTCATTAGTTCTTTCGGGTTCCTATAACCAAATGCTATCAGGATTATATCATTTTGCTTTGGTAAAATACACGCCCAACGGCAAGGTGGACAGCACTTTTGGAACCAATGGAAGAGTTACCACCCGCTTCAGTGGCAAAAGTTCGGCTGCTAATAAAATAATAACAGACCCTTCTGAAAAATTGATTGTTTGTGGCTATGCATACTCGGGTTTGTGGAGTGACAATGCCTACGATTTTGCCTTAGCAGTTTACAACAGCAATGGAAGTCTTGACAGCACTTTTGGCCGCAATGGAATGTTGACAACAGACTTTGCTAACGGCAAAGACAATGCAAATTCGCTTTCCCTGCAAGCTGATGGAAAAATTGTACTTGCCGGTGATAGTTATAACGGCCACGTTACTTCTATTGCACTTGCCCGCTATGAGCGAAATCAGTTTTTGAATTACAATAGCATTGATGGATTTGTCTTTGTGGACAACAATGCAAATGGTATAAAGGAAGCTAATGAGCGCTATTATAACAATGCAAAAGTTTCGACAAAACACAATGCGGATTCTGTTATCACTTTCACCTTTAACGGAAGCTTTAGTGTTGAAACAGATACCGGCACATTTGTAAGCCGAGCAATAACTCCGCTCAACTATTATAACATTGTTCCGTTGAGCCATACTTCAATATTTTCAAATTATCTAAATACAGACAGTGTAAAGTTTGGCCTGCAACCTATAAGCGGAAAAAGAGACCTTGCTTTGTATGTTGCTCTAGAAACTGGAGCCCGTCCGGGCTTCCCATTGCGATACAGGATTTTTTACAAAAATCAGGGAACAGATACATTGGTCAATGGAACAATAAAATTGGTTAAAAGCCAACTGTGTAATTATATTTCTTCTTCGCCAACACCAGCCAATATTTTGGGTGATACAATTTGGTGGAATATAAGCAATTTAAATCCAATGGACACTGCAAGCATAGTTGTAAGGCTAATAGTTAATCCACCTCCTATAGCCAATCTGAATGATACCATAAGCGCAACTGCTGGTATTTCTGTAGCAGCTAATGAACAGACCCCATCAGATAATATTGTTACTGTCAAACAAGTCCTCCGCAACTCCTACGACCCCAACGACAAAACCGAAAACCATGGCGGCAAAATAACTACCGCCCAGGTGGCCAATGGCGACTACCTGCAATACACCGTCCGCTTCCAAAACACCGGCAATGACACGGCCTTTAATATCTACATCCGCGATACCTTAGATAACAAGTTGGAGTGGAGCACCATGCAGGTACTAACCAGCAGCCACAATTATCAAATGACTATGAATAATGGCAACAAATGCCTATTTACTTTTAGCAACATTAACCTTGTAGATAGTATTAAGAATGAGCCAGGCAGTCACGGATATATCGTTTACCGTATAAAGCCTAAATCAGATGTTGTATTAGGGGACGTTATAAAAAACACCGCCGCCATTTACTTTGATTACAACCTGCCGGTGCTCACCAACACAGAAACGACCACGGTTGTTGCAGAAACATTTCCACTGCATTTGCTTTCATTTTCTGCAAAAAAAGATGGGAAAACAAACCTCTTGCAATGGACTACAGCACAGGAATTAAACGTGGATCATTTTGATATAGAAAGAAGCAACAACGGCAGAGAGTTTAACAAAATAGGTAAAACAAAAGCCAACAACACTTCACAAACAAACACATACCAATTCAATGATGCTGTTGCACAAAACTCCCCCTTTTGGAGAGCAGGGGGTCTTCTTTATTATCGTTTGAAGATGGTGGACAAAGACGGCCAGTTTACCTACAGCCCCATCAGGATAATCAATAACAACGGAAGTTTTTCGCTGAACATTTACCCCAACCCTGCAAAGGACAAATTGCAACTACAAATTGACAGCGATAAGAAACTTGCCTTAAAAATGGACATTATAAC
>JANPGE010000318.1:0-6331 GCA_031423805.1 Segetibacter sp.
AATGAATTATTATAATCAGGAAACCTGCGATTTATTCATGGTTTCTTTTGGTGCTCTGTCAATATTTGATTTGAGATACGTAATACTCAAATTTAGTTCAAATCCAATTAGCATAATCAATGAGTTGAGATAAATTAACAGCATGAATATCATTATGGTACCTAATGAACCATATATTTTGTTGTAATTATTAAAATGGTTTACCCAATAAGAAAATACAAATGTTGTAGCCATAATAAGTGTTGTGGCAAGAATTGAACCGGGTGATATAAGCGGCCATCTTTTTTTAACCGAAGGTGCATACCGGTATATGAATGAAATGGAATAAAAGAATAGAGCAATGATTATAAGCCATCGAATTGATGATAGTATAATTGTGTTGGAGCTTTTGAGTTTAAAAGCTTTTAGGATATAACTAAAAACAATTCCTTGCCCTAATGAGAGTAAAACTGTGGCAACAAACAATGCCAATATGATAATGGTAAGCCTGATAGCCTTTATTCTTTTTCTTATAAAATTAGGTTTGCGATGATGTTTGTAAATGGCTGTATCAAAGGTGCGTATGATGCTAAGCATAGCATTAGATGCATAAAATATTACCAATACAAAACCAAAAGATAATAAACCCACCCGTGGTGTATGAAGGAAATCATTTAAAAATGACCGTACTACATTGTAAGTGCTTTGATTTGGTGTAATACTTCTTGTTAACCTTAGTAGTTCATCGCTAAACTGTTTGGATACAGGCATATAGGGGATGAGCGTAAAAAGGCAAATCAAAACTGCGGGTATGGCCATAGCAAAATCGTACGATATTGATTTAGCCCTTGTATTAAGCGAAGATTTTTTAATTGCACCCACAAAAAAACTATACACATCATAGAGTGGCACACCGCTAAAGCCTGGTAATATGATACGTTTGGAACTATTGCGCACCAACCTGACCGGGGCAGAAGCATAAAATATGCGTTCGATTTTTGTCAAAATTATGGGTTGCTTTTTTGTTGTCTTATTAGTGCCTGTTCGTCCTGTGCTTTTGAAAACTCTTTAGCATGTTGCAGATGTTCTGCATAGTTGGTGCTAAAGGTATGGTAACCGGAGAAATCGCTTTTAGCAACAAAAAACAGGTATTCTGTTTTTGGTGCATTCAGCACAGCATCTATGGTCTTAGCTGATGGTGTACAAATAGGCCCCGGTGGAAGTCCTTTATTTCGATACGTATTGTAGGGCGATACTACATCAAGATACTTTAGATAAATGCGTTTTAACCCAAAATCCTTCATTGCAAATTTTATGGTTGGGTCTGCACCTAAGGCCATCCCTTTGTTATAGCGATTGATGTAAACACTTGCTACATTTCCCTTTTCATCGTTCTTGTTGGTTTCTTCTTCTACAATAGAGGCAATAATAGCAACTTGTTCAGGTGAAAATCCAAGATTTTTTGCTTTAGTTATGCGATCATTCTTTTCCCAGAATGCTTCCTTTTCACTTTTTAATCTCCTTAAAATTTTACCGGGCGGTGTATTCCAAAACATGGTGTAAGTGTTTGGAATAATCAAAGTCAAAAGTGCTGCAGAGGTAACACCTAAACTGTTTAAACTATCAGTATTACTTATATAATCAGCTACAGTTGCAGAATCAGCTTCAAAGTTTTTTGCAAGGAGATTAATTAAATCTTCATTGGTTCTAACCTTGTTGATGATTAGATTTACGGGTGTTTGACGATTATTGCGCAGCATCCGTGCAATGTTTAAAATGCTTTCTCCTTTTTTAATTTCGTATCTACCGGGCTTTAGCCTTTTCCATACACCTAATCTTGCAGCAACCCAGTTAAACATGCCAGGATTATCGAGCAATTTATTTTCTTTAATATTAGCCATTACTTCCTCCTCGTTGTCCTTACCCGTATAGATGTATAAGAATTTTTTGTTTTCAGGAAAAGAGGTACTGCTACCAAAAATTAACCATCCAAACACAACTGCTATTACAAGCCCTATGACAAATACTAATGAAATGAGTTTTTTCATGACGAATTATATTTTAAATGAGTAGCATCAAAGATGATATTATCAGGCTATTTTTCGCTCTGATTTTCTTCCAATAAAATAATAAAAAATTTCAAAAAAATGCTTCTTACAGATGATTGTAAAAGTATAAAAGAAACCGATACTATTTTGGAAAGTTGTCTAAGGAAAAAGCTATTCGTTATTTCATGTATTGAGCTAAAAAATAAAACCCCCTCGTAGGTAAACGAAGGGGTTTTACTCTCTTGAAATATCTTATAATTACTTTGTAGTTCCAGGTGTAGGTGCAGGTTCTGTTATTTGCTTTTCTACAGGTTGAGTCTGCTGTGTAGGTTGCGTTTGCTGTACCGGTTGTGTAGATTGTACAGGAGTAGGTGCAGCTTGTTTAGCAGGTGCTGTTGAGGTGTTAGGGTTTACCCTATCTAACATATTGCTATTGTTAGCACTTGTACTCATAAAAAATGAAGAAAAAATGCACAGAAGCGCAATGATTCCTGTAAACAACCAAGTTCCTTTTTCAAGCACATCATTGGTTTGTTTAACACCCATAAACTGATTATTGATGCCGGCAACTGTACCTGATAAACCACCGCCTTTTGGGTTCTGAACCAAAATAATAAAACCAAGTGCCACACAGGCCAATACGATCAGTATCAAAAACAAAATTGTCATTTTATAAACCTTTTAATTTTTCAATTTGAGCGGCAAAGTAAGCGCTTTTATCGGGATTCAAAAAACTTAATTTGGTGTACAATTCAATCGCTTTCTCTTTTTTGCCCTGTTTGCCCAATACTGAAGCCATTGCTTCGGTGACCACTTCTTTGGCATTATTAGAGGTGTCAGCAAGTTTTTGTACATCGGCCTCGGATACATTATTCTCCAATTCAACCTTTGCATCTTCAGGCCCCAGCTTTTTCATATGTCTAAGCCAATGGGTAAATTTTTTAAGGTTTTGCCCCAGTTTGTCCTGTGGATTTACTTCAAATTCTAATTTTATGCCCTGCGATGCAAAATAATCCACAGTATAATAAGGGTCAATCGGAATCTCGGTATTGTCAACATCTGCGTCTGCTTCCTCCGTACTCGCATCAAGCATTGCTTTTATACTTCTGAACATTCTTTCATGTTCATCAGGTTCTTCTTCTATTACTTTTTCTGTTTTGTGAGCGGCATTCCCGTTTTCATCGATTTCAATAAATGCCGATGCGCTATTTTCGGTTTGAAAAATAGATTGTTGTGTGGCAGATGTATTGTCAGCACTATTAGCAGATTTTATATTTTCCGCTTCGCGAAATGTTTCTTCATTAACTTCTTCTTCAGTGGAAAATATTTCATGCTGACCCGTTGTTGCCATTGTTTCCTCACCATCTTCTATGCTTGATTTTTGAAGAGCGTCTGAATTAATTAAATGATCAAACATAAATGGATTGTAGAAATACAATACTGCTTTATGAGATTGAGCAATATAATTTTCGTCCTGCTCTTCTTTCATTTTCTTAGCCAGAAAAAATTGTGCAACAGGAAAATAAGGATACGCTGCTGCCAACAATTGAATCTTACCAAGTGGTGTAGCCTGAAAATTTCTATTGCCTGCAAAATGTTTGAATGCTTTTAAAGCAGAATTGTTCATAAGGTGAAAATACTATAACCTACCAATTAGAAAAAATGCGATTAAAAATATCGTCTGTCAAATTCTTCAGCACATCATCATTCAGCCTTTGTTCTGCCTGTTGACGGGATAAATTTGCATCGTAATCAAAATTACGGGAAAGATCAAATTCCTGCACTTTATCGGTAAGTGTATTTCTGAAGGTAATATGAACAGCTATGGTCAATCTATTGGTAGCTGTTTGTTGATTAGATATACCCACAGTAGAAATATTGTCGTCAGAAATATAGCCGCTGATTATATAATGTGCATCATCATTGTTGGTGCGGGTCAGCCGGGTTTGGTTAACAATTTTTTGTTGTAACCTGTCGGTCAGTTGTGGGCTTAGTTGTGGATTAATATAACGTGCACGGTTTTCTATAAATCCAATCTTCACAGTTTTTACTTCAGGTGGAATACTTACATCTTTAAATGAATAAACTCCGCAGGATGAAAATAAAGCAACAAAGGAAAACGCCATTAAGCAAACATTCAAATATTTCCATCCTTTCATAATTATTTCTAATTTTTCATTTTAAGCATTGAACCATTGAGCAATTGAGCCATTTTCAAATTGAGTAATTATTCTTCAATATCATATTCTTTCAACTTTCTATACAGTGTTCTTTCACTTATGCCCAGGTCTGTTGCTGCATCTTTTCTTTTACTTTTATGTTTTTTCAAAGCCTTAATGATCAGTTCTTTTTCCTTGTCCATAATGTTGAGCGATTCTTCAACCTCTTCGTGATGATGAATGCTATCAAAAACTACCGGTTGTGGTGCATTGCTGATGACAGCAGGCTGCACAGGTACATTTTGTACCATCGGTACAGGATAATCATGGTTAGAGGTTGCATAGTCATTCAACAAAGATTCTCTTGCATAAGCAACTGCTTCTTCATGTGAGGCAGATGGATTTTGTAAAATGTCTCTGAACATTTTCTTTAGTTCAGTTACATCCTTCTTCATATCAAAGAATAACTTGTAGAGGATTTCTCTTTCGTTGGCAAATTCATGTTGTGTACCAGAACCATTATGACTATGGGCCAATACCGGCAAACGGTTTATATTATTGGCCTCGGGCATAAATTGACGCAATTGTTTTGCTGAAACCTGTTTTTCCCTGCTTAATACAGAGATTTGCTCGGCAAGGTTTTTAAGTTCACGAACATTTCCTTTAAAAGGGTAGGAGCTTAACAAGACCCTTGCCTCATCGTCTAATTGAATAGGCGTTGTTTTATACCTTTCGGCAAAATCAATTACAAATTTTCTAAACAACAAAGAAATATCTTCAGGTCTGTCTCGCAATGATGGAACTCTGATTGGAACAGTGCTTAAACGATAATACAAGTCTTCTCTAAACTTGCCTGTTTGTGTAAAATCTAAAAGTTCGCGATTGGTTGCAGCAATAACCCTTACATCTGTTTTCTGAACCTTGCTGCTACCAACACGAATAAACTCACCCGTTTCCAGTACACGCAATAGACGGGCTTGCGTACCTATTGGCATTTCACCAATTTCATCCAGAAAAATAGTACCTCCACTCACAGTTTCAAAATAACCTTTTCGGCTATCAACCGCACCTGTAAATGAGCCCTTTTCGTGGCCAAACAATTCGGAGTCTATTGTTCCTTCGGGAATGGCACCACAGTTTACGGCAATAAACGGATTGTGTTTACGTGCAGAAAGTGCATGAATGATATGTGAAAAAGCTTCTTTACCTACGCCACTTTCACCCACAATCAATACGCTAAGATCTGTAGCCGCAACCTGCACAGCCACATTCAATGCATGATTCAAAGCCGGGCTGTTTCCTATAATTCCAAACCTGTTTTTTATACTTTGTAAATCCATGTTTTTGATGTTTATGGTTTAATGTTTAATGTTGAATTAATCCATACACCAAACATTAAAATGTACCAATCCATATGATTAGACTTCATTGAAGTCGTTTATCAGCACTAAATATTTTAAGTAAAAAATTTAAAAGCAAAATCTATACTTCTAAACCTGACAAACCAATGCAATTAACTTGACTGATGAAACCAGGCAAGGAGTAAAATGTGAAAAAAGCTGCTTTGAAAAGATACCGTACAAGGGAGTGACACAACCGGAGTTGAATAAAGGACATCTGTCCGTTCTCCTAAAAAAACTCATGTTAATGACATTCCCTTTTGAACCTCTTGAACCTCTTAAACCCTAAACTCTAAACCCTAAACCCTAAACTCAAATAACTATTTCCCCCAACAAAGTTGCCCTTGTACATTCATTCACTTTCACCATTACGTAGTCGCCTTTTTTTAAATCATAATTTCCTTTCGGAAAAACAATTGATTTGTTTTGTTCGGTGCGACCACTCCAATCGTTTTCGCTTTTTTTACTGTTTCCTTCTATTAATACTTTAAAAGTCTTGCCAAGGTCGTTCAGATTACTTTGAGTAGAAAGTTTGCCCTGCATATCTACTATTTCATACAGCCTGTTTTTTTTAGTTTCTAATGGAACATCATCTTCAAATCTACGTTCAGCAAGGGTTCCCGGTCTTTCGCTGTAATAATACATATAGCTCATATCATACTTGCTGTATTCCATTAGAGACAATGTATCCTTATGGTCTTCATCAGTTTCTGTACAAAAACCCGCAATAACATCGGCCGTTATA
>JANPGE010000319.1:0-8886 GCA_031423805.1 Segetibacter sp.
TCATCTTGCCGGATGTTTAATTACAAGTAGCTATTCTTTTCAATTCTAACAAACCTTACTGAATATCTTTTTCAGTTCCACAAAGGTTTTCAACAACTGCTAAAAATCATTAAGTTGACGCTAATGCGTTGTACGGGAAACTCCAACAGCGGCTGCAAAAAACTCACAGCGGTGCAATATAGTTTTGCTCCCATCAATTCGAAGCTGACAATTTAAAATGATTGCTACCACTTTACAAGAAGCCCCGGTCTTAGTTGCTGATTCGTGTATTGAATATTGAATGTGAGGCTGGTAGTTTTCTTTTTTTGCAATTTATTTTCTTTGTAAAAACGCCTGTAGTTTTTAACCACTTGCCTTCCACTGTAGTAACCCAACAGGGCACCCAGCTGGTGTAAGTGTTCGGTGTGTTTGTTTAAGTTTGAGCGCAGCGTAACTTAAATACAATATGAAAATCAGGACTGTGTCCGGTAAACTAAAAAGTGAATGTTTGCCCTTGCCGGTGTTCGCAAAAAGAAGCCCCAGCTAGTGTAAGTGTTCGGTGTGTTTGTATAAGTTTGAGCGCAGCGTAACTTAAATACAATATGAAAACCAGGACTGTGTCCGGTAAACTAAGGAGTGAATGTTTCGCAGTTAAGTTCTTTAAAAGTACACCATCGCAATAGATTGGTGTATAACTATGAAAGGTAAAATTGAATTGGAACAGGTCTAAAGGTACCGGACACAGTCCTGGGTTTCATAGTAAATTGAAGTGGCCCTTCGGGAACACTGCAACTAGCGGCGTGAAAACATAGCGTCTCATCAAATCAATTAATCTTAAATTTTTCTTTATGAAAACAACTATGCTTTCTATTTTACTCTTATTGAATTTATTTTCTTTTGGCCAGACAACCAGTAAAAACTATAAGGAACTAACAATTTCGGGTGGCATTCCTACAGGCGGACTTGCTTATCAATACAATTTTAATGCTGGAGGGTGCATTCGATATTATTTTTATGGTAAAGAAACAAGCGGTTTTGACTTTTCATTAGGCATTCCAGTTTCAATCTCAATTGGTGGTTATGGAATTTTTTCCAAAAAAAATGTTGTTGATACATCGGGAAAAGGTGTAAAAAGCCTATTCGTACTACCGATTATGTTTGGTTTTAGAATGGATGATGGTCACAAATATTCTATTGTAGAATTTGGATACGCATATGCAACTCAATCCGAAAGACACAATAACGGCTGTTTTAGCATTGAATATGGATTAAGGATTAAAAAAACAGCAGTGGGAATTTCGTTTTCAGGAATAGCGGGCAAAGAAAAATATTTTGTTGGAATGGCAATGTTGAATTTACATGTACCTTTTTAAATTAAGTTTTTTTTAAAAAATGACCTTTTAAATTCTTATTCAAATAACACTTAAATCAAAATTTATGAAAACTATTATTGGTTGTTTAATTTTAGTTGCTGTCGTTATTTTTAATTCTTGTTCTAATATCCCTCTGTCATATAACAGGTCTATAACCGACTACAATCTAATTGGTAATTGGCAAGCAAATGACTCTACAACATTAGTATTTACGAAAAATTACGACAATTCGATTATCTTTAGTGACTATGTCGTTAAATCTAACTACCGCTACGGGACATATTATAGTAGGGACAATGAAAACAAAAAAGTTTACTTTACTGATTTAGTAATAGAAAATAGGCTGTTTCATTTTTTAAGCATCGCCGACAATGATAGCACATATGTTAATTGCGCCTTTGCAGTAGATGAAAGAGACAGAGACAAAATGATATTTTGTAAATTAGATGAAAGTTTAAAAGCTACAGGAGACAAAACTTATTTTGAAAATACTGACGAGCTTAAAAATTACATAGCAAGGAATATTCACAATGACAATTTAATGGTTAAAGCGAATTTGTATTATCGAAAAGATAAAGAATCAGATTTCAATAATTTAATTACACAAAATCAACCATCATTAAAATCGGATGATAAAACTGCTCTCGCTGGGTTATTGATACTAGGTTTATTATTTGGAGGCGGTGGCTCTAATTCGAACTCTACAGGTGAAGTTAAATATCGAACATGTTCATGTTGCTCCGGTTCCGGTATATCACGTAGTTACTTTGTAAATCCAGGTGGCAACTGTACTTGCTGCAATGGTTCAGGGAAAGTAGTGGATAAGTAAAGAGGATTTGCCCTTGCCGGTGTTAGCAAAAAGAAGCACGACTAGCATCGCCGTTGTCCCGCAAATTGCGGGATTATCACCTGCAACAGACAACATAACATAGAAAGCTGTTGGTGAAAGTCTATCCCGTTGTACGGGAAACACCAACAGCGGCTGCAAAAATAATACTGAAGTCATACACTCAAAAAGCGGTGTCCCTTGCAGGAGACCCCGCTTGGACAAAAACTGGCAAAAAAAACCCGCCGAAACAATCCGGCGGGTTTTTAAGTCTGATCTTTTTTTCCTTTTTTATTTGCCTTGCAGCAATGTACCTGTAACTCTTTCTTTTCCAACTTTAAATACATAGATAAGATTGGTACGGCCTGCTTCAGGCACGTTGTAATCAACAGTGCGACCCACACCGGCCTCCACTTGTCCCTGGAAAAGTGTTGCCACTTTTTGGCCTGCAATATTGAATACTTCCAATGTTCCTTTGCCTGAAACAGTTGACTGTATTACAAAGTTTACGTTGTCGCTGTAGGGATTGGGATAGGCAATTACTTTGGTTGCCTTTTCCATTGGCTGCATCGTTTTTGTTACGGCTTCACGTTTTGCAGTAGGGCAGCTATTGGTGGTGTAATTGCTGCAGTCTGTAGCTGCAGACACACAACCTGCAGGGCTTGTGGCTGTAATGCTAAAGCCTTTGCCTGCAACAAGGTTGTTGAATAACAGCGAGCCTGTTCCGCTATAAGTAACCGAACGTGGTGCCAGGCCTGTTTGAGTAAGTGTGTAGGTGACGCCTGCAACAGGGCACAACACAGTAATGTAAGGCGATGTAACAGTACCGCACAATGTTGCTTCGGTTATTGTGATTACAGGACGGGCGGGAGTTTGCGGTTGAGCATTGATCACAGCGCATGTTTGCGGTGAAACGCAACCAAATGAATTCATTACTCTCACACAATGACTTCCTGCTGATAAGTTTGAAAAAGTTGTAGCAGTACCAAAAGCTCCACCATCAAGGCTATAGGTTAACCCTGAACCCAATGGCGAAGTAACCGTAAGGCTGTTAGCCGACGATGTACAGGTGGGTTGTACTGTGGCAAGTGCCGGTGCAGCAGGTGTTGGCGGCTGTGGATTAATGGGAGCACATGTTTGTGGCGAAATGCAACCGAATGAATTCATCACTCTTACACAATGACTGCCCGCAGATAAGTTGGAGAATGTAGTGGCAGTGCCAAATGCTCCGCCATCCAGGCTGTAGGTTAAACCTGCACCCAATGGAGCAGTGACTGTGATGCTGTTGGCCGCAGAAGTACATGTTGGCTGCACAACATTAAGCGTTGGTGCTGCAGGTGTTGGCGGTTGTGCATTGATAGTAGCGCATGTTTCTGGCGAAATGCAACCGAATGAATTCATCACTCTTACACAATGACTGCCCGCAGATAAGTTAGAGAATGTAGTGGCAGTGCCAAATGCGCCGCCATCCAGGCTGTAGGTTAAACCTGTACCCAAAGGAGCGGTAACCGTAATGCCGTTGGCTGAAGAAGTACATGTTGGTTGAACAATGCTAAGTGTTGGCGGTTGTGCATTAACAACAATTGACAGCGGTGCAGAAACGCAACTGCCCTGTGCAGCAGTCAGGTTGTAAGTACCTGGCGCTACCATAGTAAACAGGCCTGTATTGTTGCTTATCGGAGAGCGAACGGGATTGGTACCCGTAAGTGTGTAAGTATATAAGCTATTGGGACTTGTTACGGTCACCGTACCTGTTGCCACTGTGCAGGTAGGTTGGGTAACTGTTGCTGCTGGTTTTACCGGAGTTGCATTGAAAGAGCCACTTACAAAATCCTGCAATGATGCGGTGATAGACTGTGAATTCCTGGTTTCGAACTGGAAGGTAGTAAAGCAACTGCTTATGCCGAATGCGCAAAGATTGATAGCACCTTCGTAAAAAGTATTGGGTGCATATTGGTTTCCTCCACTGCTGTTGGTATAGGTGAGTCCGGCAGGCATCGGAACTGTTGTGTTATTGACCCTGGCGCAGAAGTTTGCACTGTTGGCAGTTTTTAACACAAGGTTTCCATTTTGCCATACATACACACTTATGGTAGGAACCGTACCGCCATTAGTAAAGTCGCTTAGTATTAAAAGGTCGCCATTGGTATGAGTTCCACTAAAGGTGCCATTTGCATTAATACTTACAGGATTTATAAAAAACCAGAAGCCAATTGAGGCAGCGCCATTATCAGAAGTGCGGTCCCCAAAAAAGCGGAGAATGCAATTGTTGGGACCGGTTAGTGCAACCCCACTGTTGGTAATGTCGCCCTTGTCGTTGGCATTGCCCAGCACCCAGCGCCATTGCGAAATCTGGTCACCGTCTTTGGAGCCATTGGTAAACTGATTATCGGCATTTGTTCCGTTGTTAGCCACATCCAGCGTATAGCCGTTAATAGGGTATGTTGTTCTGAAGTTTGCCCAATCTGCAGGGTTGCCATCACAAAATGTAGATGGGATTTGGGCAAAGAGCGTAAGAGACGTAAAGCTTAGTAATAACACAAATAAAGCTTTCATAGCAGTAGTTAATTTTTTAATCATTGTAAAATATTTTTAGTTTTGTGTATAGGGTTTTTCGAGTCCCAATTAATTTAATGATATATTGATTGCCGGAAAGTAGGGAGGCGAACAGTCAGAAGTACGATAGAGTCTTTGGGTAAAATATAATGATAAAGCAATCGAAATTGGGTACATGATAATAGCGTGTCATTAATTTTTGTAAACAAATAAGATCAGCAACAAGCTTTTATAGAATAGGTGGGTGAACAAAAATACAATTAATAGAGAAAAGAAATACTTTTTTGGTTGCAATAGGTATATGATTATTCCCAATGGTTTAAAAGAAGCGTAACTTAAATTTTAAATGAAACATAATACTCCTGAAGTAGTATGAGATAAAATTTGACCTGTAAACATCGGGCAAAAACAAAAATGCAACTAACTATCAACATTCAACCATAAATTACCATTTTGCTGTTGTGGTTAGTTGTTACGGAAGGTTTGCAAACGACACAATTTTTGCAAATACCTATGAAAAATACCTCAAGGAGTGCCGGGTTACGCAGTTAATATAATCATGGTTTTCCAGCAACGAGGAACTCACCTACTTATTTTGACTACCCGACGCCTTTACCAAAATATCATAACATCACAAACAACATTCAAATAATTAGTAATAAAAATTTTTATATTTTATACAGATTAGTTTATCTTTATATAATAAAATAAGAGCGGCCACTTTATAGAACGGATATTAGCTTATTGATTTGTGCTTACTAAAAAATAACAACCCTACAATCAAAGAAAGCAAGTCAAATGGATAACATTCAGCAAATCTTTTTTCAGCAAATAAAAAACAATCTGCCTGCTCATCTTTCTTTGGTGGATGAAATTGCCTCTCTGTTGAACATTAGTAACGACAGCGCCTACAGGCGCATACGTAATGAGAAACCCATTTCTTTTGACGAAATAAAAATACTCTGCGCTCATTTCAATGTATCAGTGGATCAACTGCTTAATCTGAAGAATGGCTCGGCTAACTTTTATGCTGATTATATAACCCCTGACAATTTTGATTTTAAAGTGTACATGGAGAAATCCTATAAGCACCTTGCGCATATTGGCTCATTTCCACAAAGCGAAATTTTCTACTACTGCAAAGATTTTCCACTGTTTTATTACTATGCCTTTCCGGAGTTAGCAGCTTTTAAGTATTTTATTTGGATGAAAACTTCGTTGAATTTTCCTGCCTTTAGCAACGTGCCTTTTAGTTTTGACTATTACATGAAGCCATTTATTGAAATGGGCGATAAAGTGTTTAGGGCTTATGCAGCTATTCCCGGTACGGAAATAATGAACGTGGAAAATGTAGTCACCATGCTTTTGCAGATTGAATACTATAAAAAATCTTTTCTGTTCAGCTCAGATGATATTGTAAATACGCTGCTGGACAAATTTGATGAAATGATCCGCCATATCCGGCGGCAGGCCGATCAGGGAGTCAAGTTTATACCCAATGAAAAGCCAACAGCCAACTCTCCAAAATATCAATTGTATGTAAATGATTTTGTAATTGGCGACAACTCCGTGGTAGGCAAATATGACAACCAATGCATTTCTTTCCTTACACACAGTCACATTAATTTCATAGCCATCAGTGATCCAAACTTTACAGCTTACCACTATAATTTTATAAAAAACATCATTAAGAAATCCATCCTAATCAGCGATACAGGCGAGAAGCATAGAGCCCGTTTCTTCCATCTGATACACGACAAAATTCAACAGTGCCGTGACAACAAACTTGAAACAATGGGATAGTTACCCCAATACTTCAGGTTCAAATTTCTATAAGCTATCACCAACAGTTTTGTTGCAGAAATTACTAATTGCCCACGCTGCTGACAGATTTATTGCGGAAAATGCAGAAATAAAAATAGCTGTTACGAGCAATCAATTAGGAAACGCTTAGATGTAGCAAGAGCTTTGTGTCTTATAAGACAACCTAAAAATTAAAGCTCATGAAAACATTCGCAAGGCTAAAAAGAATACTTTTCGCGGCTCCGCTGTTGCTCTTACTATTAATCATGCAGGGATGCGTTCATTATTACTATGCCCCCAACAGCAATAATATGCCATTGCTCTAAGGTAAAGGAGATGTAAATATTTCCGGTGGGCTTGCCCTTTCTGGTGATGGGCTTGCTCTTTTCAACCGAAGCAGTGGGTTTGAACTGCAGTCCGCTTTTGGATTGAGTAACCACGTTGGTGCAATGGTAAATTTTTATTCAGCCTCAGGCGGTGAAAAAACTACCAATAGCGGAGGCTCAACACCTAACTCAAAGGATAATGGTTCAGGCTCTTACATTGAAGGTGGCCTTGGATATTTTACCACTGTCAATTCTTCCGATGTGATATTTGAAGTATATGGTGGGGTTGGGATGGGCAGTGTTACTAATAACTATTCGTTAGGGGAGACTTCCAAAGTTTCGGTTCAAAAACTCTTTCTTCAACCCTCTATTGGTTTTATCATAGGTCCCGGGCTAGAGTTTGGCCTGGCCTCCCGTTTCAGTAGTGTTCAAATAAAGCCGACACTAAACACCATTCATCCCGACAGTTATGATTATGATGCAGTAGATGAATTAGCCCGCCACACGAATCACTTTTTCTGGGAGCCTGGTTTTCTGATTCGGGGAGGTTCCAAGCAGGTAAAGTTTCAGTTGCAATGGACCTATTCTAAAGAAAAGGGACGGCATGCCTATATCACACAAAGAGGAGTGCTTGCATTGGGTATGCTCTTTACGCTGCCGGGGAGCGGTAAAATTAAAAACTAGGAATTGATAATTATGAGTTAGCGGTCTAATTTTTATCATCGCTACTTGCACCCATCTGCAGAAAATACTAATCAAACCATCGGGCCGGTCAAAAAGTTGCATGAAGTGCAAAAATTAAATGGTTGACAATCAGCAATCAATTAGGAATGGGCCGGTTGCCAACAGAACTTTGTTAGAGCAAATAAACTAGCTGATTCTGTAATTTTTTTCACCATCATAAAACCTCTTATTATGAAACCATTCATCATCATTTCAATCTTGTTTGTTGCATCCTCATTTTCTGCTTTTGCGGCTCTGCCTTATCAGGCAAGGATAGCCCAAGATTCTTCCGCATCCGTAACAGTGGCAGCAACAAACACGTCTGTACAACATGTGAAATTAAACTGGGCACAAAAACTATTTGGCAAGCTGTTCCATAAAAAGCAGCAGCGTAACGAGATACCTAAAGAAGATGCTCTGGCGACCGCTTCAGCCCTTTATGGCTTTGGTGGTTTGTTCGCTCTGCTATTAGTGGTGGCCGCACCTCCACTTGTTGTATTGGTGCTTCCGTGCAGTATCGCCGCAATTATAAAGGGTAAAAAAGCCCTGCAACTTGGCACATCAAGATCAGGCACAGCCAAAGCGGGTAAGACGCTAGGTATAGTTACTTTAACGCTAACTTTTTTAGGTGCGATTGCGGGGCTCATTTGGTTAGCCAACTGGAAGGGACCTTTCGGTGGTTAGACGATTTATAGAATTCCACTTAACCCATTTACCCGCAATATTCATTCTTCACCTTTTACAAAAACTATAAATTATGAAAACAAGACTCTGGCTTTTTGTAGCTCTTTTTTGTCAGCTTGCAATCTCCTGCAAAAAGGATCTGATAGACGAGCAAAACTTGACTTCGACTGACGGTATCAACCACGCCGCAAGAAGTTCCAACGGACATCTTAAGATTGCAATAGTGTCAGACATTCACTATATGCATCCCTCGCTGCTGGTGAACAATGGCGCAGCAGGCACGGCATTTCAAAACTACCTGGATCAGGATCCTAAACTGGTGCAGTACAGCGACCCCATCTGGAGAAGAGTAATGGGAGAGTTAGGAGCAGAAAACCCGGACATACTGCTCGTGCCCGGCGACATTACCAAAGACGGTGAAAAGATAGGTCACCAGGCTATGGCAGGCTTCTTTAACCAGTTGGAACAAAAGGGTACCCGGGTATATGTAATGCCCGGCAATCATGACATCAACAATGCCAAAGCCAAGTTGTACGATGGAAACAATGACTACCCGGCTGATCAGACTTCTGCAACAGACTTTGAAAACATCTATGCCAACTTTGGCTATAGCGAA
>JANPGE010000320.1:0-7576 GCA_031423805.1 Segetibacter sp.
TAAAAATATATAAAGTGTAACCTATGTTATGCTACAATAGTGAGCCTTAACCGCCCTTAAGGGCAACCATAAAATTCGGTTGTTCTTAACGGTAAGCGAAAAGTGTAACCTATGTACTGCTATACGACATTTAGGGTTTAATGTTTAGGGTTATGAGTAGCAAGTAGTTAGTAAAAAGCAGAAAGATAAAACCACTTAACAACTAGCAATTATCAATTAACAACTAACAATTACAAAACTACCCCTAACAAAAAAAAGACCCTTTCTTTTGGAAAAAGTCTTTTCATTGGAATACTAAAAAATGCCCGTTTGCAAGTATACAACATTTTATTTATGCTGCTGCCCTCAATCTGCTCATTCTACTTTTTTTGGCTGTTTGGTTAAAACCTGATACTGTAACTACACTCTGACTTACAACTGATTGATTGCGTGGACCTGTTGCCCATGCACGAACTGTAATTACACTACCCGGTACAAGACCTGAAAGGGTCAGTTTTGTTTTTCTGCCATTAGGTACAGTAGTCCATACGGTAGCAGTGTCAGAGTTAGTGGTATAAGCATAATCTACGCCTGTACCCTGTATAGCACTTTGCGCATCAAAACCTATTATTACTTCACCTGCATTTACACCCTGATTAACATACAGGCCGGTAATAGCACCCAATACCTGACGTGAAGTATTTTCTTTACTAATTTCATAACCGGTGGTTAATACCATAGTACGGCTACCATTGGCCACGTAGTTGATATCTATGGCCAATAACTTAAGCGCATTTTGCAGCGTTGCTTTTGCAACTTTAGCCTCCTGTTTCTGAGCACTTGTACCCGTACTTGCTATACTCCATTGTTTGGCATAAGATTCACGGGCTACTCCTACAGCTTTTACTTTTTCAGCAGCAGAGGCAAATTGTGGATTGTCTTTCATGTTTTGGGTTACATTGTCTGCTAAGGTTAGCAGTCGCTGTGCTGCGGTACCCGGGCTCATAAAGTTTATGAGCACTTTTGAATTATTTTTCATTTTTATTAAAATACAGGGTTTTTATGGGCCTGTTATTTCAAAAAACGAACAACAAATAAATTTATTATAACCTTTGACAATTAAAATATAAAATTAAAATAACTCTTGTAATTTAATTTTATTAAAATGAAAATGAAAATGATTTGTGATTAAATATTGAGTTCAAAAGTCTGATAATTATTCTAAAAACCTTATCTACATTGCATTCTATGAAATAATACCCCGTAAACTATATACTCTAATCATTAGAAAACAACAAAAACAACTGCACTAAACAATAAATAGTATATAGCAAAACAATAAAAATGTAAGATTATTTGAGGTAAAATGCCTGCAACACTTATATTTTATTTGTGTAACATATACAAACAATGACCATGACAAATAAAATAAATGCGCACAACCTATATACAACATACCAACAGCGTGTATATAAAATATAAATTTTGCCTATGCTAACAGGCAGTAGAGTATATATAAACTACCTGTAAAATGTATAGTCAGCAGCTATAAATGTTGTGTTAACCCCTTATGATACATCTGCTTTATGACCGGTTTTTGTGCTTTTCAGCAGTATAAAAGTATAATAAAGCCTTGTTATAAATTAGGCATAAGACCTCTTTATATAGTTTATATAGGTAAATTAATAGTGAAATAACAATAAAAGATTACTTGTAGTTATTATTTATAAACAAAAATGCATGGCATTTTTAGACACCATGCATGTTTTGATTCTTAGGGGTTTTTAGACCTTGATCTTAGGGTTTAAGAATTAGTTATAAAAAATTCTTAAAATTCAAAAACAAGTTACAAAAGAAAAAGTTCATAAAACTAAAAAATATTTTTAAGTACAATATCTTATTGTAATTAATTGTAGTTTAGCATTTGAGTAATGTTATAAATAAACAGATGTTGTATTAGCGCAACAACAATGTAAAAAGTATAACGCTAACTGATTGATTTTCAGATATCGTTTTATTTTTTAAATTGCGTATAATAGCATAAATACAAACGTTGTGTGTAATGCTATGAAGACCACACCAATTTTGCTAAATCAGGGCTTTCAGTTTGGACATAAATCTTAAAAGCATCCTGCTTGACTAAACCTTCACTTTTAAACGGCTCTGTTTCATTTACCATTTTAACAAATGAATTAGCTTTTAAAAGTTGTTCTTTGAAAATAGTACATAAAGAACTATCTGATTTTGCGTTTCTTAAATTTGCAATATCAGAAACTTCTAAAACCATTTTTCTAAACGTTGAAATCAAACGCCACTCAAAATTTTTATCTTGATTTTGCTCTTGGTATTCTCTAAAAAATTCTTTTGCTTTCATTTTATTTTAAGTTTTTAATTCTGCGATAACATCTTGCTTCACAACCATAATGATGACTGAAAAAACATAAAGAGTCTAAATCATCTTTAAAAATTCTATACAAGTGTATTTTATCTTGTAAACTTTTTTCATTGGGCTTGTATTTTGACAAAAGCCTATATTTCTTAAACAACAATTTGACGAAGCTAAAAGCACTACACACAACATTGGGTTTTGTGCAAGTGTGGCTGGACGAATTTAATCCCAGCATTTGTTCGCTATTGGGCTGTGGTTCGGGCTGACGAATATCTATTAAGTTATTATCCATAATATCAACATTTGTTTTTTAATTTGGCATTTGTACCGAGCAGAAGTTTTTCAAGTCCACACCTGCACAAAGCCCTGCTCGTTATGCGTCACCCTATTGAACACCCTACATAATTCAAGCCTTTCCCACAATATTCATCATGACAACAAAAGCCTCGAAAATTATAAGGATACTAAAGCAAATATACATATTCACAATATTTTTTTCCAGCCACAAGGAGTTTATGAAAATTTGCAAACATTTTCCAAATAATGAATGAAAGAATACTATCAAAATTGCAAAAAGAGTATAGGAGTTTTTTCTTAGGAAAATTAAGGCTGTATTGTGTAAAATCCCCAGCCAGTCTAACCAAAAAAGTAAAGAGCAAATTTTTTACAGAAATAAAACAAGATTGGGCAGCAGTAAAACTTAGCAAAAAACAATTAATTGATGTTGAGAAAACAAGTACCAAAGTATGTGTAGAAGAACCTATTGAAACCTACGAAAAGACAATACCTAAAGAAGTAAATGTAAAACAGACATTAACATTTAAAGACTTTAGTAAGCAAGAGATTACAACAAATTGCAGCAAAAAAAAGAAAGAACAGCAGACCACTAAAAAGTCACTAAGGAGAGAACAAGAAACTTCACAACAAGAGTTTACTAAACAAGTCATCAAATCTGAACAGAATCAAGAACAGACAGATGATTTAAGAATTTTATTTACACCGAATAATTACTTTACACAGCAAGAACAATATCAATATCCAGTTGTCAAAATGCCCAAGCACAATTGTACTTTGAAACTACCAAGAAAAGGGCGTTCCAACCAAAAAGGATATAAGGAAGATGACTTTTTTAGTAAAATTAAACTTCAAGTACTTGATATTGAAGTGTCGAATAACTTTCACATGGTTATTCCTAACTATAGCAAACCTTATGAACCAGACATGGTATTGTTCGATAAGGAGCTAAACTTGTACATAGACATTGAAATAGATGAACCTTATGACGGCTTCTACAGGTATCCTACACATAACTACAGAGCTGAAGATGATTTTAAACAAGACAATATTCGTGATTTGTTCTTTACTGAAAGTGGTTGGGTTGTAATCCGATTTACAGAAATACAAGTTCATAAGCAGCCAAACGAATGTATTGACTATATAAAAAATGTAATCAATTCTATTTATAGCAAGGAATTTAGTAAAACAACAAAATGTGAATTAGAAAATCAATGGAATGAAAATCAATGTACTCAATGGCAATTAAATAATTACAGAGAAAATTATTTAGAAATTCATTCATTTTATAAAAGAAAGAGTCATAAAGAAGTTGTTGTTGTAGAAATGGAAATTGAGCCTATAGAATTAAATATTCAACGAACAAAATTTAAAGATATTCAAGACCAATATGACAAAGACCTTCATAAATATTTTCATCCAAAGGACAAGACAGGTAATGCTGAATTTATATCGGTAACAACATTAGTTGAAAGATTTTTTCAGTTTGACATACTTCGTTACATTCAAAAAGAAGCCGAAAAGCTGAATAGAGATGAAGAAGAATTATTTAGGGAATTTCAAGCTTTACGAGACGAAGCAGCAGTTTTAGGAACTGAACTTCATTTACAAATTGAAAAGTATTTAAAAGGAGAAGAATACGATGTCGATAGTCTAATTGAGTTCAAGTATTTTTTGAATTTTGTAAAAGAAAAAATAGTCCCCAAAGGACTAACTTTTTCAGAGGCAGAGAAGAAAATATTTTACCCTAAATTTAATGTAGCAGGAACAGTAGATTGTCTTTTTAAAAATTCTGATGGAAAGTATGTAATGGTTGATTGGAAACGAAGTAAAAAATTAATTGTAGAAGGAACCAATCAACCCGATAAAAGAGGATTTCAAATTGATATTGATGGATTGATGGATTTGAATACGAGTAGTTATTACAGATATTGTATTCAACAGAATATTTACAAGTACATTTTAGAGCAAGAATACAATATTATAATTTCTAATATGGTTTTAGCTGTACTACACGAAAAGTATTCAAATTATCACACAATTAAACTACCAGTAATGATAAATGAAATCAAAGTAATACTCAATTCAATAAATCACAAAATATAATGGAAGTACTACAAGAATTTAAACAAGCAATCAAGATTGAAAGTGAGAGAAATGCAGCAGACTTTGCATCGTTAATGGCTTTGCCTCCTAATGAAAGAATTGCTAAAGGTGTAACTATGGCAAACTTTACTTTGACATTTGATTTTAGAGAGCTGCCACCTAGTCATTGGAATGAACCAATAATGTATCCGCTATCTTACATTAATACAGTTCATATTAAATGTGATAAAAATATTACAAAATTTAAAGAGGGTTCTAATGTCGTTTTGAAAAATGGTGAGCATAATTTCAAAATGGTAATAAAAGAAGACAGCATTGATAATTTTGTTTTAGAGCCTCAAGACTTTCATAAATACAGTTGCTATATTGATGAAAATAATTATTCAACAACCAATTGGGAATTGAATGAGGATAAATCTGATGCGACAGAAAAAATGCTAACAAAAACAGCAGAGGTATTGAGCAATGACATTGGCAAACTTTCAAGGATAGATAAATTTTTAAATGGCAAGGCTGGCAATACATTTAAGTCCAATTCAACTCATGTAGAATATCTAAACAGTTCTCAAAATATCGCTTTATCAAAGGCTGTAAATTCGAGTGACTTTTGCATAATTCAAGGCCCCCCGGGAACTGGCAAAACTGAAACAATTGCAAACATTGTGAAGAACTTAATAGAACAGGGTAAAAAGGTTTTTGTAACTGCCCCAACTCATACAGCTATAAATAATTGCCTTAAAGCTATATCAAAGAGAGTTCAAGATAATGGAAAGGTTATCAAAATTGGCAAAAAACCACAAAATAAAGAGATATCAAACAACTCAGACATTACGATTAAATCAAGTTTAGCTTACTCCACATATACTACAAGTCCAGAATTAAACCAAAATGGCATTGCAATTGGTGCTACTCCATATTCTGTTTGTTATAATGCAACGAATGCTCTAAAAGATTGGGAATTTGATGTTTGCATAGTTGATGAGGCTTCTCAACTATCTATACCCCTTTCACTTGCTGCAATGTCAAGGTCTATCAAATATATTTTTGTTGGTGACCATAAACAATTAGACCCAATCGTTCCGAAAGGTACAGCATTAGAAATGTTCTCTGAATCAATCTTTAGCAGACTTGCAAGATTATATCCAAACGAAATTAATTTGCTTGATACTTCTTATAGACTTAATGAATCATTAATAAAAATACCGAACAACCTATTTTATAATAACAAATTAAGTTCAAGCGAAAAAACAGTAATAGATAGTAAAAATTACGAATGCCAATTTCATTCTGACATACTTAATAGTGAGCCTCATATTTTATTATTACACGATGAGTTTGATGGAATTAGTGATTCTAAATTTGAATCGGAAATTGTAACAAACTTAATTTCTGATTTAGCTAAAAATGGAGTTAAACTAAGTGAGATAGGAATTGTGACACCATATAGAGCACAAGTAAGAACTATTAGAAGGGCATTAAAAAACAGATTTTCCAAATTAACAAAGGAAAATTTTAATGCGTTGTTTATTGACACTGTAGATAGTATCCAAGGGCAAGAAAGAAATTATATTATCTATAGTATGGCTAACTCCCATCCATTAGAATCAATGAAACGATTGGACTTCTTTTATAGTCCTAATAGATTGAATGTTGCAATTACACGAGCAATCAAGAAGTGTTTTGTATTAGCAAATTACAAAGTTTTTGACATCAAAATGAAAGAATTATCAAGTCATACAGAATATCAAGCAATAAAAGAAAGCCTTGGCATTTTTGAAAAATATTACTCTCAATCAACAAAAATAGAATTAATTCAAACAGACAAAGACGAATGGTGAGCTAATGCACCACACTACGTAAATGGAAAGTAAGTCAACGATTGAGGTAAAAGGGCGAACGCATAACATTGGGTTTGCCAAAAGTTGGGCTTTTTGTTCGTACAATCGGCAGTAACCTACATCCTAGCTTTTGTTCCGGCAGGACGTTCAATTTTCGGCTTTTATTTGTAACATCATTTTCATATCTTTACCCAGCTGCGGCACCGGGCAGACAGTTGGTCAATACCCAACCTTCGGCAAGCCCTGTCGTTAGGTGCAAGGCAAAACAGACGCAGCTTTCATTTCATAACATGAGGAATTTTACAACTTTTATACTATCAATTTTACTCTCTATAAGCATCGCTTTCGGACAGACACGTATAATAACTGGAAAAGTAATTTCCGAAAATTTTTATCCTGTTTACGAAGCAAAAGTTTTCAATATAGACACTTTGGTTTTGGTGACAACAGACACTGGTGGAAATTTCAAAATAGAAATTCCTATTGACACAAAATCAATAATGGTCGGTGCGATCGGTGCGGAGTGGAAAAATATAGACTTATCAAGTGAGTGTAACAATCTTGACATTATTCTTCTCAACAGGGCGACATACGATTTCATGTCTGCAGGTAAAGTTGACAGACTTAGAAAAAAAGATTTTAACAAGTTACCGGCACTTTATAAATCTGCATTTGAAAAAGGCATTTTTAAAACAGATAGACCGTGTTATGTCGAAAAATTTATACCGATCAAAAAAAGGTTAAAGGAAATACATAGACAACGGGCACAAATGCCCAGCACCTAATAACTAAGGTTTCGTTTTGCCCAACGGGCAAGAAATGAAACCGGTGTTGAACGAAACCTTCGGTAGCCGTGTGCCGGGGGTTGTTATGGATTTGTCGGGGTATTGGCTTCGGGTTGCAGGCAGGAGGAGAGCCTGTGGATAGTTAAGCAGCGGAGTAAAAGGCGCATCACCATGGGTTTTGAGCA
>JANPGE010000321.1:0-7594 GCA_031423805.1 Segetibacter sp.
GGAAAGTTTTCGAATGACGCATCAAAGTTGGCCGACTTGCTTTGGTTGGTGAAGCCTGCATTGTTGATCAATATATCAACTTTGCCAAATTCTTCTATCACTTCATTAAGCAATGTTTCCCAACTTTCTTTTTTGGTAACATCACAAAATTTGGCGGTAGCATCAGTGCTGTTTGCTTTTAAAACTTCAACAGCCGCCTCACATTTTTCTTTGTTGAAATCTGCTAAAATAACTTTGGCTCCATACGCCTGTAATGCAATAGCATGTTCACCTCCCAATAAGCCTGCACCACCGGTTATGATGGCTACTCTATTAGTTAGATCAAAAAGATTTGGTTGGTTCATTTATTTATTACTCATTAAAAATTCAACAATTTTAAAATCAATTTCTGTATCTATATCTATGGCTCTTTCTCTGGGTATTGGGAAGATTTTGCATTTGGCTTTGCTCCAATGTTCAAATTCGCATAAGGCAGACTTTTTAACAACATAAGCAGCAGGTGTAAGGCTGTACACCTGTGGTGCATCTTGCCGGCGAACTATAGGCTTTACACCTTTCTTTACAATTTCGGCATAGCCATCCTCACCAATTTCCATCATATTAAAGTAGGGATTACGCTCCGGTTCATAGCCGGTTATCACTACATCTGTATCCGGGTTTTGTAAGGCTAGTTGTATTGCTCCATCTATGTCTTGTGCAGTTTTTAATGGAACGGTTACATCCAAATCCACAAGGTAGTCAACTATTTTGCCGGTAAGCTTTTCATACGTTTCCAATGCATGTATAAACACCGGCCACTTAGAAGCGGTATCACTTGCCAAATCTGCAGGCCGCATAAAAGGAACCGAGGCTCCAAATTGTTTGGCAATTGAGGCTATTTGCTCCTCATCAGTAGAAATGATTAAGTCGTCAATTAATGCACTCGCTTTAGCAGATTCTATAGTATACGCAATAAGTGGCTTTCCGCAAAGCGGCCTTATATTTTTTCCCGGCACTCCTTTAGAGCCTCCGCGACAACATATAGTAGCGAGTATCATTGGGGTTTGTGGATGGGGGTTTAATGTTGAGTGTTTAATGTTTAGGATTTAGGGGTTAGGGTTTATCCATTGTTCACTGTTCACAGTTCATTGTTCACTGTTCACTATTCATTGTTCACTATCCATTGTTCACTGTTCATTGAATCGGTGTTTACGAAACATAAATTTGCTGCTGAATATTTAGCAGCAACAACAAGTTTCAAACTTTCTATTCCCTGCTCCAAATTTGCAAGTCTTGTATCATTTTTATTTTTTAGAAAAGCAGTCATGATTTCTATAAACCGATTATTGCGTTCATAACCCTGATAAGAAAATTCCTGCTCGTTTTTGTCTGTTGTTATCCATTTTACAGTACTAGTTGCAAGGTTCCAAAATATGGTACCATTGCTGCCTGTTATCATACAATTGCGAACTAACTTAGGTTGCAGATAATCAAGATGTATTGTACCAATGATTCCATTTTGAAACCGCAGGAGCACATCACTTGCATCTTCGGTTTCAATTTCTAATGCACCACTGTTGGTGTATTGACAGGCAATAGATTTTACTTTTCCAAATAGCCAAAGCAAGTAATCAAACTCATGCACCAAATCGAGCATTACTCCACCACCTGTTTCAACCTTAGCACTCATGCCCTGTCTGTAATCTTCATGTGGCCGCCAATCAGGGAGATATTGTCCTACTTGTGCGTTTACAGAAATTACTTTTCCTATTATTCCCTCTTCCAATAGTTTTTTCACCTGCTGCATTCCTGGATCAAAATGCAAATCGTACCCAACTACAATATTGTTTGTATATTTTTTGGACAGGGATACGAGTTCAGACATTCCATTAAGAGAATTGCTGACAGGTTTCTCAATATATATGTTTGGGATTTTTGCCAACAACAGTTGCCGGGCAGCTTCTGTGTGCATGGCTGTAGGCGTACAAACTATTGCAGTATCAAAATTCTGTTCTGATAATGCTTGTTGTAATGATGTATATACTTGAAGGCTGGAAAACGCATCCGGAAGGATTCCAGAACGACTCACAACCGAGATGGAGTTATAACCAAGATGAAGCAGGTTATTAAGATGTCTTAGTCCTATAGAACCCAGGCCAATTAATACTATTTTCAAAGAATTGGATTAAGAGAAATATTAGCTAATGGGTGAAAGGTATTCAATAGGAAATTCTACAATCATAACCTGATCAAGACTTTCTAATTTTACATATACTTTTTTCTTTCCTCCCTTTATTACAGTACCCGTTGTATCCATAAACACCCCATGATTAACCTTTATACGGGTATTTTCATCTAATGAGCTTAGTGACTGTACAGTTACTTTAGCTTCTGTTTCTGAAAGATATTTTTTTATAAGATCAATTTCTTCATTTCTGATTACTGCCGGCTTGCCTACATAATAAACAAAGTTTAGTATCCCATCCGTCATCAGCACTTTTGTTCTATCTGACTCTTCTATATAAACAAATACATAGGAGGTAAATAAAGGCTCCTCAATTATTTTTTTTCTATCGCTCCACTGCTTTTCTGTTTTACGCAAAGGGCACCAACATTCTATTCCTTTATTATTTAAAACAAGATTTACTTTTTTTTCCCACCTGGGTTTGGTATATAATGCATACCATTTTTTGATGTTCTCCATAATTAGAAATCTAACGACTACTTATAGCTTCGCCACCTCACTCCCATTTTTTCAAAAAAAGAGTGACCACAATCTGATTTACAAAAAAATATCTACGGCTTTTTTACAAAATTCCCTAAAAGATTTTGTAAAAAAGTCTTTTTCTTATCCTGTACATAATAGCCATAACCATAGCCGTAACCATAGCCATAACCATAACCTCCATAGCCATAGCCAAATGAGGCATTGTTCTTAATACCATTGACTACAACTGCAAGGCTTTTTATCTTCTTTTCTCTGTTCAATTTTTCAACAAATGGTATTACAGCTTTTGACGAATATTTGTGACGGATAATGAACATGGTAAGGTCGGCAAATTTTTCTAACAGTAATGCATCTGTTACCAACCCTATTGGGGCAGTATCAATAATAATTACATCAAAATTTGCCTGTAGGTATTCTAGTAATTTTGTTGCTTTTGCACTCAATAGCAACTCTGCCGGGTTTGGAGGAATGGGCCCTGAACTGATTACATGAATTTCTTGTCCGGGTACCTTCTGAATAATACTTTCAATTGGAATATCCTTAATGATATAATTTGAAATACCAAACTCACCGGGTACGTTTAGATATTTACTTAGCTTTGGCTTACGAAGATCAAATTCAAGGATAACAGTTTTGGCACCTGTGATAGCCATACTACTTGCCAAATTGAGAGATACAAAACTCTTGCCCTCACCACTCATAAAAGAAGAAACCAATATTGTTTTTACAGGCTTTTCGGCACCCATGTATTGAATATTTGTTCTTATCAATCTGAATTGTTCAGAAATGGGAGTACGGCTTTTATTATCAATTACAATGCTCTTTTTATCTTTTTCATAAGACAGTTCGCCAAGAATTGGCACTCCTGTTCCTTCCTCTATCTCTTTGCGGTCTGATACCTTGGTATTGAAAAAGTCTCTTAATACCAAAACAAGGGTAGGTATAACAAGCCCTATTAAAAATGCGAACAATTGCACTTGTGAAGGTATGGGGCGAATGACACCGGTATTAAAAGCACTATCCACAATACGGGTGTTATTGATATTAGAGGCAAGGGAAAGCTGCGACTCCTCTCTTTTTTGCAACAAATACAAATAAAGCGTTTCTTTAAGATTAATCTGACGGGTAATGTTGAGTAACTGACGTTCCTTGCCAGGTAATCCGGCTATTTTACTTTCTATATTTCCATAGGTACTTTGTACCTGATTAAGGTTACTGTTAAAGCCGCTTTTCAATACCCGGATGTTCCGCAACAAATTTTCCCGTATGTCTTTTAACTGTGCATTCAATCGGGCAACCATCGGGTCATTTTCCGTACTGTTTAAAGACATCCTTTGACTTTCGAGCAATAAATTATTGTGAGTATTAATAAGTGAAAGCAAAGTTGGCTCGCTAATGCCTAAACTACTTGGAATAGCAGCCTGACCTGTACCTGCACCCAGATAATTTTCAAGAGATTCAAGGACCTTTAATTGAGCCATTTGATCGGCCTTCTTGTTATCAACTGCTATTGCTTGTCCAAGATAAGATGTTGCTTCTGCGGAAATTGAGTTAATTCTGTTGCTGGTTTTAAATTTTTGAGCATTCAGCTCTACTGCATTAAGTTCTTGTGCAACCGTATCTATACGTTCATTCAGAAATCTTATAGTTCGAATATTTGCTACGTTTTTATCATCAAGACCTGCATTGTTATATACCTCAATCAATTTATTTACAATCATTACTCCTCTTTCGGGCACTTCATCCAACATAGAAATTTCAACTATACCACCCATATCATGGGTAAGTCTTACATCTATAGAACTTTTAAATTTTTTTGTTTCTGCTTCCCTACTTGTAAAAAATACTCTTAAGCCATCAGGATCAATTTTTACCAATTTATTTCTTGTCAAAATCAGTTTACCAAAATCGGTTTCAAAAGTATCTCCGTAGTTTATTGTTTTGGTTGTTCCTCCTTCAACTATTGAAAAATTGTTGGCTTTCATATTTAACTTAAACCCGCCGGGCTTGTAGTCTTGATTTTCTTCTACTACTTTAATAAAAACAGGTGATTTGTCGCCATAAATGGGGGAAGCCGTAACACGACCTTCTTTATAAATATTTACATTGAGATGCAATGAATCAACCACCCTGCGCATCAGTGAAAATGATCTGATAATATCCATTTCATTTTCCACATCCTTATTTTGGGTAACAAGACCCATTTCTTTTAGGGTTTTATATTCAGAATTTCCCCCTTCGTCTTGTGACTTGATTAGTAGAAAAGCAGAAATTTTATTTACCGGCATGGTATAACGCAGATAAATTCGGGAGATGATAATACAAACAACGACACTAACAATAAACCATGGAAGAACCCCTATTATTTTATAGATAAACTTTTTAACATCAAACTGATTATCTCCCGAAATGGCAAATTCATTTTCAGCAGTACTTATTGGATAACTCATTTTCTTAAATTATAAAAATTGTTTTCATAAATATTAGCGACGGATTATTGTTATAGAAATAGCTAATAAACTTACGATTGTAGCGGTAATAGCCGAAATGCGGGAAATATCTTCGAATCGGGTTTTGTATTTTTCGGGTTCTATATAAATGACATCATTTCTTTGCAGATAGTAATATTTACTATTAAATAAGGATTTATCTGAAAAATCAACCTCCCCAATTTCTCTAACCCCGCTGCTATCCCGGAGTATTTTAACTCCTGATCTTCGGCTATAACTTGTCATATCGCCGGCCAAACCCAGTGCTTCCAAAATGGTAACACGTTCGTTAGGTACTACAAAACTGCCCGGCACTTTTACTTCACCCAGCACGGTAAATCTGAAATTTGAAAACTTAACAGAGATTAAAGGATCCTTAAGGTATTTACCTACTCTTTCTTTTAATTGTTCTTTGAATTGCTCTTTGGTAAGTCCCCCTGCTTTTACTTTTCCAATTATAGGGAATTCTATTTCACCATTAATATCAACTATATAGCCCGTAATGTTGCTGGTATTAGAGTTTGCACTTGTTCCCGATGTTGGGTTTGAAGAATATGTATTTAAAAGTGCTGCAGTTGATTCATTTGCTCCTGCAATTTTAATATCTAAAATGTCATCGGGCATAATGATAGCCTGCGAACGCTGTAGGTTTGGTAAGTGAACAACCTGGCTATCGCTTAAATTAGCGAAGTATTTAAGCTTTTGCTGATCAACACATGAGGTTGAAAAAACTATAAATATTAGAATAGCAGCAAATAAAGATAGCTTTCCATAACTAGAATATACAGACCGGAATAAAATAAATTTCATAAAGTAACGGATCGGTTTTATGGTCTACCATAATTAAGCAAGAACGACTATTCTATGCTAAACATTGTGAAAAAAATTGAATATACCTTAAAACAAAATTCAAAAATAAATTTTTGATAGCGAATGTGCAAGGTAAATTTAAAAAGGATGCCTTAGAAGGCATCCTTTTTAAATAAAATTAATTAATTTAACAACGATTAATCAATGAGTTGCCAATGAATCAGTTAATAATATCATATCTTTAACAATATTGGATGCCTCATTTACATATATGTCTTTCTTAAGATTTTTAAGCCACGTTTTATAACGCTCCCCTTTTTCTTTATCTATATTATTATATTTGGCATCATCTGCTTTTAAACCCTCAAAAGGCAACTCGGTTGTTAACTTGGCCAAACTGTCATTTTGTTTTACAGTTGCTTTAAGTGCTTTTTGGTCAGATTTGTATTGAGTAAAATTTAAATGATAAATTTTATCATTTTGTTTAGATAACCATTGAGCATTTTTATCAATCAGGCTAAAGTTGGTGTTGCTTTTTATTCTTGTTTCGCTTTTTTGTTTAAGTGCAGCAATATCATAATTTCCTGACCACTTTGTGTAATTTGTTTTTTCGATTTCATCCCATGGGAGGGCGTTGTCGTTGTCCTTTTCTCTGAATTTTAAATATTCATATTCATCAGGAATTACAATATCCGGGGTAACCCCCTTCAGTTGAGTGGAACCGCCATTTATTCTATAAAATTTTTGGAGTGTTAACTTAACAGCTCCAAACTCTGTTCTGCCGGTAAAAAGGTCAAGGGGTTTGCCAAAAGGAATATTGCGTTGTACCGTTCCTTTTCCATAAGATGAACTGCTGCCTATTATTACACCTCTACCATAATCCTGAATTGCTGCTGCAAATATTTCAGATGCCGATGCGCTAAACTCATTCACCATAACCGCAAGGGGTCCGTTATATACTACTGATCGGTCATTGTCTCTTAGTACAGTGGGCTTACCTTCTTTGTCTTTTACCTGTACTATTGGTCCATCGGGAATAAAAAGCCCAACCATTTCAACAACTTCGGGCAAATAACCTCCGCCATTGTTTCTGAGGTCTATAACTACACCATCTACGTTTTCTGACTTTAGTTTTTGCAACTCTTTTGCAACGTCCTGTGCACATCTGTGTCCATCTGGTTTTTCATAATCAGCATAAAAATCCGGTAGATAGATGTAACCAATTTTTTGTTTGTCGTTGATGATTGCACTTCTTACATACACCTCATCCTGCACTATTTCATCTCTTATTAAAGAAACAACTTGAAGGCTTCCTTCCTGTTTTTTTAATGTGAGTCTTACTTCTGTACCTTTATTTCCTCTAATGATTTTCACAGCATCTTCTACTGCAAGTCCGGTCAATTCTACAGGTTCATCTTTACCTTGTGCTACTTTCAAAACAATATCACCCACCTGCACCTGTCCGCTTTTCCATGCAGGGCTTCCGCTTAAAAGTGTTGCTACTTTTATGTTTCCTTCATCTTCTTTAAGAGATGCGCCAATACCGTAAAACTTACCACTCATCTGCTCATCAAAAGCCCTCTTCTCC
>JANPGE010000322.1:0-15950 GCA_031423805.1 Segetibacter sp.
TCCATAAATTTCTTTTCCATTTGTGGGGTATATTCTTTAGTAACAACCTGGTAGATATCAATCTGATCTGCTGAATTTTGAACTATTTGCGATTTCTCTATACCACTTAATCCTTTGTATGCGGTATCCATTCTACCCACAAAACCCCTGTCTTTGGTATAAAGTATATCATCTTCTCTTCCTATAATATCTTTAATGCATGGCATCATACATCCGCAGGTACATGGGGTATCATTGTCTTCTAATACTACCATATCTTTTGATCTGTATCTAATCAATGGTGTCTTTAAGTTTCGGAAGCTGGTAATAATTAATTCTGCGTATTCACCCGGTTTAGCAGTTTCTCCCTGTAGGTTTATAAATTCAAATATACCCGAGTCAGTATTTAGATGATACCGTCCATCTTTGCACTCAGTAATAAATGAACCTCCTTCTGACGAAGCATATTGATTATAAACCCTGCATCCAAATGCTTTCTCAATTTCTACACGTTGGTGGGGAAAAAGCGTTTCGGCAGTTGTTGCTATACCTTTTGGAATAAATCCGAGATTTATGTTATTAGCATTAATAAATTTTGCAAGAATATAAATTGCCGAAGGATAACCATCAATCAGCTGTGGTTTAAATTGGGATATTTTTTTTACATAATCAGGTATCTTGTCTTCTGAAAGATGGTAAGAGGACATAAATAGCTGTTGATCTACCATATTGTATATCCAATAGGGTGGGGTACTAACATTTGGCGATAAAAAAATACGCCCCGATAGGCGAATGGATTTGAATTTTTCAGGAAGACCTAATGTGTCGTGAAACCGCCGCCATAAAGCAAAACTAAGTTGCATGGATTCTTTATCATAATAAACCTTGGTGGGTGTTCCGGTGGTGCCACTTGTAAAATTAATGTAATCACGTTTCCTTAGTGGATTGGTATTTTCTAATTCAGCTAATTTTTCTTTAAGTGTGGTTTTTTCAAGAAACGGAATTTTATTTAATAGTTCAAATGGATTGGAGTTTTGAATATCGGCCAATGTTATTTTGCAATCATCAAACACCTTTTTATAGTAAACTGTGTATTGACTACATTCTAATAGCAAATTTTGCAATAATTGTTTTTGAAGTTTTTCAATTTCTGAAGGGGTATATGCCCAGGATTTTCTGAAAAAATTCAGGTACTTATCAAAAAATTCGCCTTTACGAACTTTGTTATTTTTATAAGCTATAATTGAGGTAGCTATATTTTTAAAAGGCGTAGGTAATTTGTAAAATAAATTGGTAAGGTTCATGTTAATTATTCGTGTAGGTATTCATTTTCATATCTTTAATAACCCTTGCCGGATTTCCTCCGGCAACTACCATTGAAGGAATATTTTTACTAACTATGCTCCCCGCAGCAATCACACTACCCTCGCCAATAGTAACTCCAGGTAGTATTATAACATTTGCTCCTATCCATACATTATCTTCAATAACAACGGCTTTAGGTTCATCTACTGTTTTAATTCTGTTTTCTACATTTGGAAATGATAGTTCATGTCCATTTCCATCGATAATTTGGGTATTGGCAGCAATCAGGCAATTCTTACCAATTGTTATTGATTTAAATGCATGAATGCAAGTGCCATGAATTCTGGTATTATCTCCTATTGTAATAATTCCCCCTGCTTTGTCAAGAAGTATTTTGCTTGAGGAATGCATATTCAGATGGTAGCGACTGTTATCAGAATTAATTACAACATTATTTCCCAATATTAATTTTGCATTCTTGTCAATATAGATATGGGGTAATTTTGTGAATTTGATATTTTTGCCAAAAGTTATATTCTTCTTCATTATTTTTAGAATAACAATATAAATTTTGCATATAATAAAATAATAGGATCTTATGATATCGTTCATGTTCCCTGGTTTTCAATAGAATTGTTGTAAAGTTGTTTTCTTAAATAGGTTGCAATACTTATAACTGCAAATAATATCCAAAATTCTCTCTTACGTAAATGATAAGTATAAAACCAACTTACCATACATCCATAAAAAAAAGGTTTAAGATTCCAAAGAAAATCGGCGTATGGATTTACTTTCTTTTGTTTAGAAAGTCCTAATAGATTGGAGATAAGTAAAATTAAAAATAAAAAGTAAGCAAAGATTCCTATAAAACCTGTTTCGCCCACAATTTTAAAGTAAGTACTGTGTACTTCATGACGGTCATACACTCCCTGAAAACCTCCAATACCCGAACCTGTAAAAGGGTGATTATAAAAAACAGTAAAAGCTTCTTTTAAATTCTGAGCAATAAAACCATCTGCAATATCATTTTCATCATTTAGATTGTTGGTAATACGTGTTTCAATTTTTGCATTTATTCTTGTAAAAACGGCCGGAGCAATAGATTCAAGATTTTGCCATATTAGAAAAATCAGACCTGATACAAAAACAATAATAAAAACGTAGCCATACCGTCTTCTTTGTACGGCCGAAAAAAGAATGCAAAAAGTAAAACCAATATAAGATGATATTTTGGCTGTAAGAAACAAATAAATTATTAGACAATAGATGGCTAATACAAGTAAAAATTTATGTTTTTTATCTAGTAATTTTGATGCTGATGAAAAATAAAAGGGGAGTAAAATTGTCAGAAAAATTAAAATATAAGCACCTGCTTGTCCTGCATTTCTAAAACCCGACATTATTTCTCCTGATGCCCTGCCTGGAAATATATTAGGCAAGCCGGTAACCATGGCCACAAAACCATAAAAACCAAAAAAAGAGGTTATTAACCCCGTATAGATGATAAGATGTATGAGTTGAATAAACCCCTCAGGGCTTCTGTAAACTGAATATAAAGTAATGGAAGAGAATACTAAAAATAATAATACCAACAGTTCTGTAAGAGTTTGACCCAGATTTGCGGTTTCAAACAGACCAAATGCAAATGCAAATACAATGAAAAATGCCGACCGATATCCTGATGTGCTATAAAATTTATTAAGACCAAGAAATACAATAAAAGCAATTGACCCAAACATATCAGCTACTGTAATACGTTTTAATATACCACCATCTGCAAATGTTTGAGTGATAAAAGAGGTGAGTATTGAGAGGGTAAGAAATATTAAGGAGAACTTTTTCAATTATATTTTTTCTTGAATTAATTTGAATAATTGACGTGCCTGAAAAGTTCTGGTATATTTTTTTAGAAGTTCTTCGTTAATGGGAATTGGTTTATTATATAATCCATTCCTGTACCCTTTAATTAAATCGGCAAGTTTTATGATGTTACTTTCTAAAGCCCCATCGTTTACTCCTAATATGGTTCCACAGTGCAATTCGTTAATCACAAGTGCAAGGGCACTATCTTCCGGGGTAAATGCCAGAATATGCTTTCTTGCACCTATGTATTCGTAACCCTTTATTGGTAAGGCTAATTTATTTCTTTTTTCTTCTGCTGTTAACAACCAAAGAAAGTGTGCATTTTGCATTTCTTCCAATGCATTTTTTCTGCTAATAAAACCAAGAAGGTTAACCGATTTGAAAATCTTATAATTAATAAAGCTATCAAAAATTTCTATTGGAATATTTCCGGCAATTCTTATTTCAATTTCATTTGGCGTTAATAGATTACTCTCAACAAGTCTTTCTAAAGCCTGTAATAACCATTTTGGATTTCTTACTCCTTTATAAAATGATCCGCCATAAAAAATGGTAAGCTTTTGTGATGGCGGTAAATCAACAAATTTATATTCGGCAGGATCGAATCCATTGTAAATAGTTGATGATTTATTAATAATAGTTGGATATTTTTCTCTATAAATTTCTGTCATACCATCTTGTATAAAAGTAAGATGATCTGCATTATTAATAATTTTTTTTTCAATTTGCTTGTCAAAGTGATGGCGGAATAAAAAATTTCCATCTTCGTAATGAAAACAATAGTAGAAATCTCTAAAATCGGCTACCCATTTTATTTTATGGTTCTTTTTTAACCAACCAGCAATTTGATGGTTAACTATTGAAGGCGAAGTTGAATAGACATATTTAATATCTGGATTTTGATCCATTATTTCTTTTGCCTTTTTACATGCCTTTTTATACCATGTTATACCTTTATCAGGTATAACCATTTCGCTGCTTGCTTTTAGTAAAAATGATCTTAGTTTACTTGTTCTTTTTGCTTTGATTACAGTATTGGTTTGTACCTCTGTTTCAACTTCACCAACCTCTGTTGAGATAATGTTTAATCCCTTTAAATCAGCCCAGTTACTTTTTCCAAGAGAGCTACGGGAGGAGTGACTGGTAAGCACAATTGTTTCTAAAAGACCGAAATCCTTTAGGTATTTAGCCATAAAATATGGCCTCTGTGCTGCAGGTACATTATCTGGTGGAAAACTATAGGATATGATTAGTATTTTCTCCATTGTTGTCTTAAATTATGCTGTATTTAATTTCAGCAATGCGGCAACAATTTTTCTAGCCGAATGCCCATCGCCATAAAGTTCTAAATTGTAGTTTATATCTTTATTGAGCATATGCAGGGTTTTTGTTTTTATATCATTAGCCATTGCATCTGCTAAAATATTAGCGCCATGTTCTACCAATTCTACCCATTCTGTCTGATCTCTTACGGTTACACATGGTTTTTTAAAAAAGTAAGCTTCCTTTTGTACTCCGCCGCTATCAGTAATAACCATTGAACAGTTTTTTAGCAGGTGAATCATTTCTAGATACCCGACAGGTTCCATAGTTTGAAACTCAACTTTTATACCTGTATGAATAATCAATTTTTCTGTTCTAGGGTGAAAAGGCATTACCACCGGAATTTCTTTATTAACCTGATTAAGTCCTTCTATTATTTCTTTTAGCTTACTTATACCATCAGTATTTTCTGCACGATGTATGGTTGCCAGTATATATTTGTTAGGTAAATCCTGTTCAGGAGGTTGTGAATATTCTAAAAAGTGAAGAGAAGAATCATACATAATATCGCCTGTAAGTATTACTTTTTCTTCATCATATAATCCTTCTGCTTTCAGGTTTTCAATGCCTTGTAGATTGGGACTAAATAATATTGTACTACAATGATCTGTACAAATCCTATTAATTTCCTCTGGCATTTTTTTGTTGAAAGATCTTATACCAGCTTCTACATGTGCAACCGGAATATGCAACTTTGATGCTGCTAATGCACCGGCAAGTGTTGAATTTGTATCGCCAAATACTATAACTGCATCGGGTCGGTCATTTAGTAAAATCTCTTCTAATTTTTCCATCATTCGACCCGTCATTGCGCCATGACTTAGCCCATTTACAGCTAAGTTGTAATGAGGTTTTGGTATTTGCATCTGATCAAAAAAAATATGGCTCATATTTTTGTCAAAATGCTGACCGGTATGTACAATTATTTCCTCTATGCCCGGCGTCTGACTTATTTCACGACTTAGCGAAGCCGCCTTTATTATTTGAGGACGAGCCCCAATTACGGTTAATACTTTCATGATTTATTTGCAGTTGTTACAGAATAGTTCAGTCAATGGTATTTTATCTAAACATTTTTTACATCTTCGGGCTATTGGTTTTGCAGGGGAACCTGCCGCAATAGTATAAGCCTCAATTTTTTTGGTAACTACAGAACCTGCTCCTATAACACTATAGTCACCTATTTCTACTGATGGTAGTACGTTTACATTGCCACCTATCCAAACATAATTTCCAATTCTTATGGGAGGGGCAGGTAAACTTTTGGATAGCTCTTTGTAAGAGTGGTTAGCACTAATAAATTGGCATCCCGGTGCCCAAATAGTGCCTTTGCCAATATAAATGCCGTTTATTGCCTGATAATAACAGAATCCGCTACTTGCAAAGCATTTGTAAACACTTTCATTGGTTTCTTTATCAGCAATAATAATTTTTTTAGGTTGGTTGGTAAATGATGCATAATTAACCAAGAAATCTGCAGTAGCATTAATCCTAAATATTCTTTTAAAGATGGAGTTAACCACATACACACCTACTCCCGAAGCATAATATTTTCTTTTAAATGCCCTGTCTATAAATGGGAGAAAACTAAAGAGTCTTATTAGCTCTTTCATAAAAATAAATTAAATAAATAGGTTGCGAGAATTAGTACAATCAGAACAAAGATGTACTTGTTAAGTATGATATTTTTAAACCAGGCCAGTAAAAGGCCTTCGTGTGTAAGCTGCATAAAAGCTCCAACTGTAGCAGCAACTAAGGCACCATAGGCTATCCCTATCAATCCATTGAAATGATAGAGTAAAAATGAAAATCCGATGTTAAGTACAAAACTTATAAAGCTGTAAAAGGTAATCCATTTTGTTTTGCCGGAAGCACTTATAAGTGCTCCGTAATAACCATTTCTCCAAAGTGCGACAAGCAAATAAGTTTTAAATATGGGTATAGCTGCTTCATATTTTGTGGTAAATACTATTTTGATTAATGGCCCTGCAAAAATCATAAAAACCAAAATGATGGGATAAGTAATGTAGGAAATCTTTTTTGTTGTATTTATCCATAAATCTTTTGCAGGTGCAATGTTCAACTCTCTGTAGTAACCAACTAATTTTGGAAATATTGATTGCGAAACAGATGCACTTATCATGCTAAATAACGGTATTTCAATAGCTCCAATGGAATAAATAGCAAAATCGTTGAGAGTACCAAGGCTGTTAACAATAGCCTTATCCAGATTGAGAGTAATAATACCTATGAAAGTGGCAATGTATAACGGTAGCCCAATTTTAAAATAAGGGGTAAAATTGAATAAGCTTGTTGAGAACTGCTTACCCTGTTTGAATATATTAAACCCTTCTTTGAAAAAAACGGTTATTACCGATGATAAATAAATCAGGCAAATCATACATGTTACCAGTATCCAAAGAGTATTTGCAGAAACTTTATTGTAATAGAAGTAAATCAAAAATAACTGCGCAAGACCAAGAATCAAACATAAAATTGCACTATAAAATAAGTAACCCGTATTATCGCTATTGATAAGAAAATAACGAATAAGTTTACTAAAAGTAACTGCTCCGAAAATAATAACAGCACCAAGTTTAAAGTAATGTATATCTGGATTTTTCAGAACTCTTACCAGTAATTGAGAGCCACCCATATACATAAATCCTAAAATGACAATAGAAATTATACTAGTAGCTAATATTGACCTTATTAAGTGAGTGCCAACATTTTCAGGCTCTTTGGCAGCAAAGTATTTAAAGCCTTCCGGTAGTCCAAAGGATATTAATGGAATACCTAAATTTATTAGGAGAATTACTTGTTTCCAGGTTGCAAAATCTGTTGTTGTAAATCTACGGGCAAAAAGAGCGTCGGCTGCAAGAAAAAGTACTACAGAAACACTTTGAGATATCATTATATAAAATGATGATTTCCAAAGGTTATTACCCTGTCTTGCTTTAGTTATGAAACCCTGTATTTTATCTAACTGAAGCAATTTAGATGACTTCATTTATTTAATGCTTCTGCTGCATATATTCTTTCTATAATTTCAACAACTTTCAAACCTTCTAATGCATTAGTTGTAATTGATGCCCTACCTTTAAGCACATCTATTACATTTTCTATTACATAATTATGATTTTGAGCAGAGCCTTTATAAGCACCATAATCATTTCCCGGATTAGTAGGGGCTAATTCAGGCATTGTATAGTCTTTTATATGGCAATATTCGACCTTGTCCATGTATTGCCCTCCGATTTTTACAGATCCAAATTCGCCAATGATTGTCATGGAGCTTCCCATATTTTTGTCCCACACTGCAGTAGAAAAGTTTAAAGCACCCATACCGCCATTTACAAAATCAAAACTCACAAATCCGGAATCTTCAAATTCTGTCATAGTACTATGGGCATAGTCTTTAAATTTGGCTTTTATATTTTCGATATCGCCAAATAGCCAATACATAATATCAATGAAGTGTGAAAACTGCGTAAATAAAGTTCCTCCATCAAGGTCCTTTTTACCGTGCCAGCTACCGGGAAGATAATATCTTTCATCCCGGTTCCAATAGCAATTTAATTCTACAATAAATATTTTACCCAATCTACCAGAAGTTACAAGATTTTTAATCCATTGAGATGGTGGGGAATACCTGTTTTGCATTACAACAAAAACATTTCTGTTTACATGTAGTGCTTTGTAAATCACTTTTTCAGAATCAGCTTTGCTCAATGACATTGGTTTTTCGATCACCACATTTTTCCTTGCTTCTAAAACCTGTAGCGCATGTTCTGTATGAAAACCATTGGGTGTTGCTATATTGACAACATCTACTTCAATTCCTGATTCAATAAATTTTTCTAATGAATTAAAATGAGGAATTTCGTATTTGTAGGCAGTGAGTTCGGATTTACTTTTAGTATCTATTACTGCTACCAGTTCAGCCTCATCGTTAAGGTCTATCATTTCTGCGTGACGCTTACCTATGTGGCCAAATCCTACTACCGCAAATTTGATTTTATTTTTTTCCATAAGTTGTGTCTGTTAGTTTCTTTTCAAAATATTTTATGAGAGGTTCATCATTTGTATCCCTAACATAATCTAATACATTTTTGCCTGAAATATCTTTTTTAGAAGGGTCTGCACCTTTATCTATGAGGAAATCGAGAAAGGCAAAATTGTTATTTGCTTTTACTTTAGTTTTAGCGTACATTAATACTGTTGTACCTTTATTGTTGGTAGCATTTACATCAGCCCCCATTTCCAATAGCTTTTCTACTACTTTATAACTATGCGCAAATGAAGCTATTACAAGTAATGTCCACCCCTTTTCATTTTTATGTTCGAGGTTTGAAAATTGAGATATATATTTTTGCATGGTTTCAACATCATCATCAATACAGGCCTGTGTTAAAATTTGATAAGTAGTTTGAATTTCCATTTTAGCTTTCTATAATTATTGTTCTATTTGTGCTTTTAAATAGGCTGGTAACTTTTCATTAATCTGCTGTTCTAATTCTTGTTCCATTTTTCGATTGTAGGCAGATTCGTTTTCAAGTAATGTGCCTCCGCCTGAAATTGCTTTTTTTATAGAAGAGTCAATCATATCCAATTGCACTTCATAAAGTCTTTCTGACAAATCAAAAATTGTATCGTCTATGTATAGAGGTATAATTTTACGTTCTAAAATTTTGCCTGCATCTATATTTTTATCAATCAGGTGCGCTGTAATTCCTAAAGGAATATTGTTATGAATGGACCAATACAAAGCATCTAATCCTCTTGATTCTGGTATTAGTCCTGGGTGATAATTAATTACTCCAGTAGAAAAGTTGTCAATAATTAATGGTTTTAATATTCTTGCTCCTGCTATAATTCCTATATCAAGATTATGTTGCTTTACAATTTCTGCTGCTTCCACCGAGTTGTGTTTTACAACAAAATATGGAATATTCAGATTTTTTGCAATTGTGGCAGGATGCATAATGCCCTGATGTCTTATTTTGGATTTTATAGATGAATGCGGAATGTTTAATTGCACAGGATCGGCAGCAAGAATAACATCAATTTTATAACCCTCGAATAATAGTCTGGTTATAAAATCCTGTGTTTTTTTATGCGGAAAGTTATATGCGAATATGCCAAGTTTCATAGTTTTAAAATGGGTTATTTTTTAGGTTTCTTTTTAAGCTCATTTTCTTCCATATATCCATATCCAAAACTATTTCCATAACCATAACCATATCCATATCCACGTTTTCTTTCTATATCATTAACTACCAAAGCAAAATTTGGTAATTTATGTTGTCTGTATATTTCATCAGTTAGTTCCAATTGTTTTTTGTATGTAAAGCCTTGTCTTAATACAAAAATGGAAATTTTTGCAAATTTTGCCAGCAATAGTGCATCGGTTACAACACCTACAGGGGGTACATCTACAATAATGTGGTCAAAATCTTTTTCAAGTTGTGTGAAAAGCTCGTTTGTTCGTTCACTGTTAATCAGTTCTGCGGGGTTAGGTGGTGTAGGTCCAGATCCTATAAAATATAGGGTATCAATTCCCGGCACTTTCATAGTAAGCTCATCAATATTTTTACTTCTATTTACAAGAAATGTACTAATACCATCATTATTATTAAATCCAAGATATTTTGACAGCTTTGGTTTTCTAAGGTCAAACTCTAGTAATGCCACTTTTTTTCCACCTAATGCTAACATCCCTGCAAGGTTTAGGGAAATGAAGGATTTCCCTTCTCCACTCATATTCGAAGTTATCAAAATTGTTCTTCCACCACTGGCTGATTGAACATTCATATAATCAAGATTAGTTCTTAATAATCTGAATTGCTCTGCTATAGGGTGTCTTGAGTTTTCTCTTACAATCAGGTTATTTGGAAATGGACTTCTTCCAATTTCGCCAACTATTGGCGCATCTGTTATAGAAGTTATATCATTTTTGGTTTCTATCTTATTGTATAATAAATATCTTATGTAAAGTAACAATCCTGGAATTGCAATGCCGGTAATAAAGGCAAGTATATAGATAAGGTCTTTTTTAGGTTTAATTGGTGTTTTTATAGCTTTTGCACTATCTACAATTCTTGCATTGTCTAAATTAGCAGCTTTACTAACTGCCGTTTCTTCTCTCTTTTTAAGTAAATAAAGATATAATTCTTGTTTTATAGATTGTTGCCTTGAAATTTCCAGAAAGTTTTTTTCTTTTTGCGGTACACCTTTTATTTGACTGCTAAATAAATCAGTTCTTTTTTGAAGTTGGTTAAGGTTAATAAGCATGGTTTGTTCCACAGCTGATAAACTATTAACAATGCTGTTTCTTAAATTGGTTATTTGAACAGTTAGCTTTTCTACTAAAGGGTTGTTTTCTGTAGTAGTAGATAGTTGTCGTTGTTTTTCTAATTGCAGGGTGTTGTAATTCTGAACCAAACCTTCGAAGGTTGGATCTTGTACAGCCAAAGCTGCAGGTATAGTTCTGGAGTAATTTCTATCCGCTTTTAAATAGCCTTGTAAACTTCTTAATACGTTTAGTTGTGCTTCCTGCCTTGCCAATTCCTGCATGGATTGGCTTGTGTTTTGTAGCAGCAACTGCCCCTGCATGCTTATATCTGTTATATTATTGCTTTGTTTAAAGTTTTGTATGTCCTGTTCTACATTACCTAATTCTTTGGTCACATAAATAAGTCGGTTATCAATAAATGAAATGGTACTATCTGCTGTACGGTTTCTATCATCGGTATTCATATTGTTATAAATACGAATTAACGTATTGATAAGTAATTCACCTCTTTCAGGTAGATCATCTACAAGTGTAAGGTCTATTGTGCTTACTGTCTTACTGGTTGGTGCTATTGTTAATGCAGATTGCAGATTTGCTACAGTTTCATCCTTTGTTTGAAATTTAATAATCACAGGCGAGGCTGTAACTGCAGGATTACTTGTAAATCTGTAAAATACCAGCCGTGCATAATTAAGTGTTAGGGTATCGCCGTATTTGTATGTTTTGGTAATTTTTCCATCATCTAGTTGAAAAGAATATTCATTAACTCCCGTAAAGACAAGGTTAGAATTTTTAGAAATGCTATCATAAGATATATATATAGATTTAATAATAAAGGGTAGTTTGGAAAAAAATGTTTCTGTTTGTTTTACTGAACCCTTAGAAAAGTAACGAATTGTTAATTGTAAATCAGCAACAGCTCTTTCCATTAAAGATCTTGATCTAAGTAATTCTACTTCATTATCAACAGAACTAATAGGGTTAAGTAATTCCAAATCGCTAAAAATACTACCCTGACTTATGTCACCCCCCTTTTTAGAATCTTTAACTAATATTTTACCGGTTATTTTATAAGCAGGGGCCGTATAACGTAGGTAAATAAAGGCTGTAAATAGAGACAGTAAGATAAACAAAATAAAAAGCCACCAGAAATTTAGTAGCTGTGCTATCATTACCTGAAGATTAACGCTTTCTGTTTCTTTTCTGGTTTCCAATTTTACTTGTGGAAAAGTTGTTTCGCTCATTTATGCTAATTGTAATTTTAAGAATGTTGCACTTTATTAATTAATCACACGTGTTAATAAAATGGTTACAAGACTTACAAGGGATGTTATAATTGTAATATTTCTTAATGTTGTGCGATCACTATTCATGATTTTAGCATGGTTAGGCTCTACATAAACAATGTCATTCTGCTGTAAATAATAATTGGAAGATTGAAAAATAGCAGAGTTGTTTAAATTTAGACGGCTCATAACTTTTTTCCCTTCCTTTTCTCTTATCAATAAAATATTCTCCCTCTTTCCAAATATAGTCAGGTCACCTGCCATACCTATTGCATCTAATATAGATACCCGTTCGTTGGTAATTATATAATTGGCAGGTTTTAGTACTTCCCCCAATACCGTTATTTTAAAATTTTGTAAGCGAACTGTTACTATGGGATCTTTCAAATAAGTTGACAACTTATTTATCAGCAAATTTTTTGCTTGTACCGTAGTTTTACCTTCTATTTGAACCCGGCCAATTAGAGGAACATCTATACCCCCATCTTTATCAACAAGATAGGTATTTGGGGTAGGGGTACTTCCTGCAGGGTTATTCATACTATTAATATTCGCACCAGGGGTAATAAAAAAGGCATTAGCCTCCGGGTTAGGGCTGCTTACATTAATCTGCAGCAAATCATCAGCTTTTATTGTAAGTGCTTTATAACCTGTATCTGCAATTACAAGATTTTGTGCACTATCAGAGACATCTCTAAAATAAGAAAATAATCGCTTATCGGGTCCACATGAGGTAAGAGCCAATATGATTGCAAAAGAAAAAATTAATTGTTTCATACTATTGTAAAATAAAGCTTTTTGCTGTATTCATAATTTTTTTTACTGATTGATATTTAGGAAAATGGATAAAAATAGTTGTCATTATTGGATTTCAAAACCCAATCTTGACATTGTTTTGTTATACTCTTTCCATTCACCAATGTCCATCCATGCGCCTTCACTTACGGGAAAAACCCCAACTTTACCACCCCTGTTTTTAATTTTTTCAATTAGGTAAGTAATATGATAAAATGTGTTTTCGGGAATTTCTTTAAGCAGGTGTGGTTCCAAAATATACATACCTGCATTTACCTGAAAGGATATTTCTGGCTTTTCTTTAAATGCTTTCATTTTGCCCCCCGCCTCTGTTTCCACCGTGCCGTATGGTATACTATAATGTTTTAGGGCAGCAACTAAGGTTAATTCGTTTTTATTCTGAATGTGAAAGTCAAGTATTTCGGAATAATCCTGTTTAATAAGAATATCGCAATTGGTTACAAAAAATGTTTCCTTCAATTCTTCTTTCAGTAAATGAAGGCTTCCGGCTGTGCCCAAAGGTTCAGTTTCGGAAAAGTAATGCATAGTATATTCTTTATCCGGTATTTCATCAAAATACCTTTTAATCATATCCTTTTTATAGTTAACCGAAACAAAAAAGTTTTTCACACCAGCTTTTACAAAACTATCTGTAATCCATTCAATTATTGGTTTTTCTCCAATAGGTATCAAAGGTTTGGGTATAATGTTGGTTATTGGTTTTAGTCTTGTGCCTTTACCCCCGGCCATTATAACCACGGGTAGGGTAAATTGGGAAACTTCAGGCTCCTGGTTTTTAAATATTTCATCCCAAAACCAAATCTCCTGTAGCTCATTTTCAGAATTTAAGATTGGTAAAAATTCCATTCTATATTTCTGCATCAATTGTTTTAGTTCATCTACAGAATCGTCTGTATGACCCAACCTTATATTTTTTCTCAGACAACGTTCTACGGGTTCTTCAAGATCCAAACCTTTTATAATTGCCCTTTGTATGTCTCCAATACTCAGTATGCTATAAAATTTCTCATCTTTAAATACAAGCAAGAGTTTGCAATCTAACAAATCCATTTGTTTAAGTGCATTAACAAGGCTACTTTCTATTGCAATGCTTCGTTTTTCAATTTTGTCTTTGTTAGGCATTTTGGTTAATTTATTATAATTCAAAAATTAATAACATTTGAGGCCTGTTTATTTTATTAAAATGAATAATGGTTGATAATGTACAGATTATATAGAATAAATATAATAGCTTCGCTACCCTCAGTCACATTAAGATGACATAACGGTAATAAAAAAGGCAAATGCCGGTAAGCATTCGCCTTGTTTCCTAAAAATATTACTTATTTAGAACAAATTTAAAATGTAAATCTCTCAAGACGTCTTGGGTTATTATTGTGACGCCGCAAATATAAAACAATAATAACAACTTCAAATTATCAATAGCTTATTTGTAAAATCAATCTTTTTGAAATTGTTCAAATCTCAATAATAATATTTAAAAAAAGTTGTTTGTTTTATTGCATCAATACTTTTGGTGTTTTAAAAAATACCTATGCATTGCTATCATTTTAATTAATTTACTTTGTACAAAATTTTTATTGTTATAATGTTCTTATGAAAATATTAGTTACAGGAACGGCTGGTTTTATTGGTTATCATTTAGTTACAAAACTTATTAATCGGGGAGATGAAGTTTTTGGTTTGGATAGTATCAATAATTATTATGATGTCAATTTGAAATATAGCAGGCTTTCCGAGCATGGCATACAGCAAACCTGCCTTGTATATAATACAATTACAAAAAGTGATAAATTTGAGAATTATTCTTTTATAAGATTAAAGCTAGAGGATAAAGAAAACTTAGAAAAATTATTTTCTACACAGAATTTTGATGTAGTAGTTAATTTAGCTGCTCAGGCAGGAGTACGTTATAGTTTAACAAATCCGCAGGCTTATATAGAAAGTAACATAATTGGGTTTACAAATTTGCTTGAATGTTGCCGCCACTACAATATAAAGCATTTGGTTTATGCAAGTAGTAGTAGTGTTTATGGGCTTAATGAGGAGGTCTCTTTTTCTACATCTTCAAACGTAGACCATCCCATAAGCTTATATGCTGCAACTAAGAAAAGTAATGAATTGATGGCACATGTTTACAGTCACTTGTTTAAATTACCCACTACAGGTTTAAGGTTTTTTACAGTATATGGTCCATGGGGAAGACCTGATATGTCTTATTTTCTATTTGCAAACTCAATTTTGGCCGGCGAACCCATTAATGTATATAATAATGGGGAAATGGTTAGAGATTTTACCTATGTAGACGATATTGTAGAGGGAATAGTACCTGTTATTGATCAGCCACCAAAGGGCGACCCTCTTTGGGATCCTAAAAATCCTTTACCCTCCAGTTCTGCTGCACCTTACAAAATATATAATATAGGAAATAATAATCCTGTTACACTCATGGAATTTATTAGTGCAATTGAAAATGGATTAGGAAAAATTGCTGTTAAAAAAATGCTACCTCTTCAGGCAGGTGATGTTTTAGCAACTTATGCTAATATAGATGGATTAGCCGCCGATTTTAATTATAAACCCAAAACACAAATTGCAGAGGGTATTAATAACTTTTTAAAATGGTATAGAGAATATTTTAAGGTGTAGGTTATCAAATTTTATTAATGCTCAAATGTGGAAAATGATGACTGGAAAACTTTCAGTAAAACTGTGCGACGCAACGATGATGCTCAAAGAAATATAGATGACCTAAAAAATAAAGCCCACAAAATTTTTGTGGGCTTATAATTTTAGATTCTTTTATTTAAACATCTATCTTAGCATACTTTGCGTGGCTTTCAATAAAAGCACGACGTGGAGGAACTTCGTCTCCCATAAGCATGCTAAATATCTGATCGGCTGTAGCAAGGCTTTCTATTGTTACCCGTTTCAAGGTACGCCGTGCAGGATCCATAGTAGTTTCCCATAATTGCTCGGAATTCATTTCTCCCAAACCTTTGTACCGCTGTATGGTTACACTGTCTTCCTTTCCGTTCGATAGCTTTTCTACCAAAAACTTGCGTTGCTCTTCGCTATAGGCA
>JANPGE010000323.1:0-2600 GCA_031423805.1 Segetibacter sp.
AGAAGTTGCTATAATGCATGTTATACAGAAGTATATTGTTGAAAGTAAAAGTGTACTTTTTGAAGGGGATGGATATAGCGAGGAGTGGGAAAAAGAAGCTGCAAAACGTGGATTGCCCAATATTAAAACAACTCCATTGGCACTTGATGCAATGGTAACAAATAAAGCTAAAAACCTGTTTGAGCACAATGGAGTTTATAACCACACAGAACTGGAGGCAAGGCACGAAATAGAATTGGAAAAGTATATAAAGAAAGTACAGATTGAAGCCCGTATTATGGGAGACTTAGCTACCAACCATATTCTACCTTCTGCTATAAGATACCAAAATACACTATTGACAAATATTAAAGGCTGGAAAGAAATTGGTGCAGATGCTTCTAATTATGCTGTTCAGTTGGATGTACTTGAAAAAATAAGCAAACACATCGCAATCATAAGACAAAATGTGGAAGCAATGATAGAAGCCCGTAAGGTAAGCAATAACCTGACCGACACACGTGAAAAAGCAATTGCCTACAATGTTGATGTAAAGGATAAATATTTTGATGTAATCCGTTACAGCGTTGATAAACTTGAATTACTTGTAGCTGACGAAGAGTGGTCATTGCCTAAGTATAGAGAGTTATTATTTTTAAGATAAACTGATAGTTTAATCGGTAAAAGAAAAAAATGCCCTTCACATTGTGTGGAGGGTTTTGTTATGAATATGGGGTGCATAGTTTTTGCATAATCTGAAATCAAAACAATCAGGTTATGAAAAATATGATAGCGCTTGCTTTAATAACAATGTTCTTTTCAAATTTAAGTGTTGCCCAAGATGTAATAGTAGGTGGATACAGGAGAGCGGGTACTAATGAACAGATTAAAGCAATGCACACCGATAAACTAAAAGATAGTTTGGGATTAACTACCGAACAGGCCAAAAAAGTAGATGCCATACAGCAGGATTATAATCTGCGTATTAGAGCTATTAATCTTGACACACAATTAAGCGACAGTGCCAAAAAATCAAGAATTGAACCTTTGGAAAATGAAAAAAGGGGAAATTTACTTGAAGTAATAAATGAACAACAATTGGCAAAACTTGAAGGGCGAAAATCAAAAATGCAAAGTGTCAGTAAAAAGAGCCCCAAAAAACATTACAAAAAGTATAAAAAGAAAGGGTAGGGGATGATTATTACTTAGATAAGATCGACGGATAAAATTTGAAAGCCTACTACAATGCAATGGTGTTATAGTAGGCTTTTTTGTCTAAACGTTTTTAACACCCGGCATCTTACTCATATCCATGTATAAAACATTCCACAGGTGGCCGTCTAAATCAGCAAAGCCGCAACCATACATCCAACCTTGGTTTTCGCCGGGTTCGGCAAAAACTTTACCACCTGCTTCTGTAGCTTTTTGTGCCAGTTCATCTACTTCTTCGCGACTTTCTGCGTCTATAGAAAATAATACCTCGGTACCCATGTTGGTATCAGCAATACGTGACCGTGTAAAACCCTGAAACATTTCTTCAGTAAATAACATCATAACAACTTTTTTGCTTCCTATAAGAAAGCAAGCAGACACATCACTGTTGCCCGGGCCGGGGTTGGGGGTAAAACCAATGTGAGTAAAAAATTCTTTTGATTTGGCAATGTCTTTTACCGGCAGGTTTATCCAAATTTCTTTTGTCATAACTTTTTTAAAAAATATTTTGGTTTACAGCTAAAAATAATCAGAATTCTTACAACAGAAGAGACTGTCTCAAATATGAAACAGCCTTATGAATATATATTATTTCAAAAAAGTAGAAAAATACAACCCTACTTCATCGTAAATGTCTCCAAAAACTTAGTAGTAAAATTCCCTTTACGGAAATCCTCGTTTTGCATTAGTTGCAGGTGAAAGGGAATGGTTGTTTTGATTCCTTCAATTACGTATTCGCTCAATGCCCTGTACATAGTGTCTATAGCTTCTTCACGGGTTTGAGCAATGGTGATTAATTTACCAATCATGCTATCATAATAAGGCGGTATAACATAACCTGCATACACATGACTATCTACACGTACACCATGGCCGCCGGGTGTATGCAATACAGTTATTTTTCCCGGGCTTGGGCGAAAATCATTATAAGGATCTTCAGCATTTATACGGCATTCTATGGCGTGCATTTTAGGCTCATAGTTTAATCCGCTTATTTTAATGCCTGCAGCAATTTTTATCTGCTCTTTTATAAGGTCAAAACTGATAACTTCTTCTGTTACGCAATGTTCTACCTGAATACGGGTGTTCATTTCCATAAAGTAGAAATTGCGGTGCTTATCCACAAGAAACTCTATGGTACCTACACTTTCATAATTAATGGCCGATGCCGCTTTTATAGCAGCCTCACCCATACGTTGGCGCAGGTCAGGCGTCATAAATGGTGAGGGGCTTTCTTCTACCAACTTTTGGTGACGGCGCTGTATGGAACAATCCCTTTCACTAAGGTGACATACATTTCCATATTGGTCGCCTGCTATTTGTATTTCTATGTGGCGTGGTTCTTCCACAAATTTTTCCATGTATATGCCATCGTTCTTAAACGAGGCACCTGCTTCTGCACGGGCTGT
>JANPGE010000324.1:0-13998 GCA_031423805.1 Segetibacter sp.
AGAACTAAAAATATATAAAGTGTAACCTATGTTATGCTACAATAGTGAGCCTTAACCGCCCTTAAGGGCAACCATAAAATTCGGTTGTTCTTAACGGTAAGCGAAAAGTGTAACCTATGTACTGCTATACGACACCTAAACTCTAAACCCTAATAAGCCCTCGCAAACAATACCCTTTCCTTACTTGGATTTCCGGTTAAAATACAATTGCCTTCTTCCTGTATATTATTCAAAGGAATACAGCGTATTGTAGCTTTTGTAAGTTCTTTTATTTTGTCTTCGGTTTCACCCGTTCCGTCCCAATGTGCGGAAATAAAACCTGTTTTTTCGTCCAGTAATTTTACAAACTCATCCCAGTTTTCGGCTTTTGTAATATGATCTTCACGGTAGCTTTTTGCCCGGGTGTAGATGTTTAGTTGTATTTCATCCAACAATGCAATAATGCTTTCTGCCAATCTTTCCATTGGATAAGCTTTTTTTTCTTTCGTATCTCTACGGGCTACTTCTACCACATTGTTTTCTATATCTCTTGCACCAATTCCTATTCGCACCGGTACACCTTTCATTTCATATTCAGCATACTTCCATCCCGGTCTTTGGTTGTCGTTGTCGTCATATTTTACCCGTATGCCAGATTGTTTTAGTTGTTGCTTTAAAGCGTTAGCTTTTTCATCTACAATTGCTTTCTGTTCTTCCCCTTTATAAATTGGTATTATAACTACCTGGATAGGCGCAAGTTTTGGTGGCATTACAAGTCCTTCATCATCGCTGTGTGCCATAACTAATGCACCAATCAACCGTGTGCTTACGCCCCAGCTTGTGGCCCACACGTAGTCAAGTTTGTTTTGCTTGTCGCTAAATTTTACATCAAATGCTTTCGCAAAATTCTGTCCCAGAAAGTGGGATGTTCCTGCCTGCAATGCTTTACCATCCTGCATAAGTGCTTCTATGCAATAAGTGTCTACAGCACCTGCAAAACGTTCGTTGGCACTTTTTACACCTTTTATTACCGGCATAGCCATAAAGGTTTCTGCAAACTCTGCATATACTTCCAGCATTTGTTTGGTTTCTGCTACAGCTTCTTCCTGTGTGGCATGTGCTGTATGTCCTTCCTGCCAAAGAAATTCGGCAGTACGGAGAAACAGACGTGTACGCATTTCCCATCTTACCACATTTGCCCATTGATTTATAAGCAGTGGAAGATCGCGGTAACTTTGTATCCAACCTTTATACGTGTTCCATATAATTGCTTCGCTTGTTGGTCTTATAATCAGTTCTTCTTCCAGTTTACTTTCGGGGTCTACCATCAACGCCCCTTTTTTATCAGGATTAAGCTTAAGCCGATAGTGAGTAACCACTGCACATTCTTTTGCAAAACCTTCTGCATTTTCTTCTTCTTTCTCAAAAAGACTTTTTGGCACAAACAGTGGAAAGTAGGCATTTTCATGACCGGTATCTTTAAACATTTTGTCCAGTTGGTCACGCATATTTTCCCATAATGCATAACCGTAAGGCTTAATTACCATACAGCCCCTTACAGCGCTATAATCAGCAAGGCCACCTTTAATAATTAAATCGTTATACCATTGTGAATAGTCCTCTTTTCTTGATGTTATCTCCTTACTCATACGTAAATTTGTGTTTTCTAACAATCTTAACAATTCAAACTAACAACTGTTAATATTCTGGCAAACTCTTTGACTTAGTTAAGATTGTTAATGCAATTGTCGCAAAAGTAATAACTTAACAGTAGATAACTTTTCAAAATCATCCTTATATGAAACGTAATTATTTTTTTTATGCAATTTTAGCAATCGTTTTTGCAAGTTGCTCCACAAGATATCAAAGCAGTCAAACACCTGATGATGTATATTATTCACCTGCGCCTCCGGCAGATGTAGCTAAGAAAGAGGAGAAAAAAGAAGAAAACAAAAGAAATAACAGCCGGTATAATGATTATGCAAATTCAGAAGATTATTATTTGCGTATGAAGGTAGCCAACCGCAATCGTTGGTCATCGCTTGATGATTATGCTTATTGGTATGATACCCGTTATAATGACTATTCCTACAATTCCTCATCTTATTATGGCTACAATCATGGATATGGATCCTGCGCATGTAATTGCAATGGGTACACTTCCATATTTTATCCGGGATATTACAATCCATACATAGGAAGTTTTTACACCGGTTACTACAACAGTTATAATAGTTATCCTTATGGAAATGTCTATATCATAAATCCCAAAGTCATACATCCTAATGTGAACAGGCCGCAATTGGGAAGTTATTCCAATACCAATTACAGCAGCGGAAGTTCTGTGGGCAGTTCTATCAAAAAGATTTTTAGTTCGGGCAACAATAGCAGTAGTAACAATGGTACTTACCGTTCTACAGACAGAAGCTATACACCGTCATCAGGCAGTAGTAACTCGGGTTCATCATCATCTTCTTCATCATCAACACCTGCCCGTGTTGTAAGACCAGGAAGAAATTAAGATTCATCAGGAAATGCTAAGCAGGATTATCGTTTTATTTGGGAAAAACAAACCCTTTCCTGCAAACATTTCATTAAAAATATCAAGCATGAAAAAATATTTACTTTCAGGTATTGTACTCATGTGTACTTATCTGACCAATGCACAATTGCCCGATGATGTACTTCGCTACAGTTATTTTCCGCAACATGGTACTGCCAGAAATATGGCCATAGGCGGAGCAATGGGTTCTTTGGGTGGTGATATTACTGCACTTTATGTAAACCCGGCCGGACTAGCATTTTACAGAACTTCTGATGTAGTTATAAGTCCCGGTTTTATTATGAATAATAACAAAGCCGGATATCTCGGCAAAGATACTTTTGCTAAAAGAAATGGTTTGGACCTGGGAATAACAGGTGCAGTATTTGGGTTTAAATCTGCCCGAAGCAAATGGACCAATGAAGCATTTAGTATTGCTGTAAATCAAACAGCTAATTTTAATAGTAATGTTTATTACAAAGGCAGTAATAGATTAAGTAGTTATAGTGAGGAATTTGCAAACCAATTTGCAAGCAGTGGACAAAATATAGACGATGCAATAAACAACCCAAGGTTTGCTTATGGTACAGGGTTGGCATTATATACTTACCTGGTTGATACTTTTAGAAATGCAAATGGAGATTTGGTTATTAAATCTCTCCCTGAATTTTTGCAGCAAAGTGGTATAGCCTTAAACCAGGAAAAAAGGATAGAAACAAGAGGAGGAATTTATGAAATAGCGCTTGGCTATGCGGCCAATATGGACGATAAAATAATGATTGGCGCATCAATGGGAATTCCTCTTGTTAGTTATGAAAGAAGAAGCATGTATAGAGAGTCTGACCCTTCAGGACTTGATTCAAACAGGTTTAGTTATTTTCAGCTAAATGATACGGTTAATACAAAAGGAGTTGGATTTAACCTGAAACTCGGACTTATTTACAAACCCAAAGAGTACATAAGATTGGGTTTGGCAATCCATACACCAACCTTTTATAGCCTTACAGACAGGCAGTCAACGGGGCTTACAACCAATACCGAAAACTATGCAGGTACACAAAGTGTCTATTCTAAATTTCTTACCAATGGTTTAGAAGGTAAATCTCTATACACCGGTATATCACCATGGCGTGTAATGGTGAGTGGATCTTACGTATTTAGAGAAGTGAAAGATACCCGTAAACAACGTGCATTTATTACCGCCGATATAGAATATGTAAACTATAGCGGAACCCGATTTGCAGCTGATGGTGAAAATATTGAAGCTGCAGATAAGCAATACTATTCTGACCTTAAAGCAGTTACCAAAAGTATGTACAAGGGTTCTTTCAATTACAAATTAGGTGGTGAGTTGAAGTTCAATACCATGATGTTCAGATTGGGCGGCGCCTATTACTCAAGTCCTTATCAGGAGAAGCTATTTAAATCAAGTATAATGCAGGCAAGTGGCGGACTCGGATATCGCAATCATGGTATGTTTATAGACCTTACCTATGCCCACAATTGGATGAAAGATGTAAATTTTCCGTACAGGCTTACAACTAAAGAAAATTATTACGCTATACAAAACAATCAACGGGGTAATATTATGTTAACTGTTGGATTTAAATTGTAGTTACTTTTATACAGGAATTATTAATCTAAAGGCTCCTATAGGGGTCTTTTTTTGTTTAAAGCTACTAAATATGATATTTGAAGAAGTGCTTAATAAGGTGAATAATATGCGTCTGTATTTTGGAACGCAAGAAACTAAGCAGATTGATTTTCGACTTAAAAATTTACATAAACTTAAGTCAGCTATTGAACAATATCAAACCCGCATTGCTGATGCATTATGGAAAGATTTACATAAATCATTTGAGGAGGCCTATTTAACCGAGTTTAGTTTAGTAGATCAGGAAATTAAGCACCACTTAAAACATTTGAAGCAGTGGTCGCAACCTAAAAGTGTACCAACACCATTGCATTTATTGCCTTCGAGTAGTAAGATTATGTATGAACCTTTAGGTGTTGGATTAATAATTGCCCCATGGAATTATCCGTTTCAATTATTGATTAATCCCCTTGTGGGTGCTATTGCTGCAGGATGTTGTGCAGTGTTGAAGCCCTCACCAGATTGTCCCAATCTTTCGGCAATAGTAGAAGAAATGATAAGGACTACTTTCCCTGATAATTATATAACAGTAATTGAGGGCGGAAGAGAAACAAATGAAATTTTACTTAAACTTCAATTCGATTGTATATTTTTTACAGGCAGTTCTGCTGTTGGTAAAGTAGTAATGAAAGCAGCAGCCGAATACTTAACACCCGTAATTTTAGAATTGGGTGGAAAAAGCCCGTGCATAGTAGATGAAGAGGCCAATCTTGACATTGCGGCTAAGAGAATAGTATGGGGCAAAACAATTAATGCCGGGCAAACTTGTATTGCACCCGATTATCTATTTGTACATGAAACGGTAAAGGAAACGCTGATCGCTAAAATGAAAGCGGCTATTGATAGTATGTATGGAAATGATGAACAGCAGAGCAAGTTTTATGCAAGAATAGTAACTGATAAAGCTTTTGAAAGAATAACAGAATTTTTAAAAGAAGGAAAAATAAGAGTTGGCGGTAAAACAGATAGAGCCGATAAATATATTCAACCAACAATAATTGACGGGATAACAACAGATGCCCGCATTATGAAAGAGGAAATTTTTGGGCCAATCTTACCCGTTTTCACATTTACAGAATTAGAAGAAGTTACCACTTACATAAATGCACAACCCAAACCCCTTGCACTTTATTACTTTGGTAATAAGAAAAAAGGGGAGGAAGTCTTAGCCAAAACATCTTCAGGTGGAGGGTGTATAAATGACACGTTGTTATACATTGGAAATCATCACTTACCCTTTGGAGGAACAGGAAATAGTGGAATTGGCAAGTATCATGGTAAAAACAGCTTTTTGGCCTTTAGCAATCAACGGGGTATTGTTGTTTCTTCTACCCTAATAGACCTTCCATTTAAGTATGCGCCGTTTAAGTTTTTTAACTGGATAAAAAGAATAATTTAATGGATATAAAAATTGAATTTTTAAAGAAAAATTTCAATCATTCAACCCTGAATTTTGATTAACTTCATAGAATAATTAAAATCAAATGCTTACGGTTTTAATCAAAAACCCACCAAAAATATTATTATGGAAGAAAGCTATGGAACCTTATCAGAAACAATTAATGGATTGAAGACGGAGGGTTATACACTGGATTTTAATTTGAATGATGATTGTGTAGTTTGCCAATCCACCAATACAGTTTTATCTCCTGAAGATTTTGAAATAGATAAAGTGTATCGTTTTGAAGGTGCATCTAATCCTGATGATGAATCTGTGTTGTATGCCATTTCTTCTTCAAAGTTTGGGGTAAAAGGGCTGTTGGTAAATGGTTATGGAATTTCTGCAGATGAAATTTCTGATGCTATGATAAAAAAATTGAGCACTCATCACAGTTGATTAGGGGATTTTTTTGTTATGAATTTAATGAAGTCAAAATGCAACTTGGTAACACAAATACCTAAGTAGAATTGAAAATTTAGATTAATTAAATTTTAGGAAATGTATATGAAATCTCTAAATTTTTCATAGTTTATTTCACCTTTAGATTTTAATGAACTTATTGATTTTTTTACTTAATTGTTTTAAGTAACTTCACCCTCAATACACTAACTGATAAATTAATTTTTGAAGAACGAAAAACTGACACGGAAAGAAATCATTGACGACCGCTTAAAACAAGCTGGTTGGAATGTTGGCGACCGTACTCAAGTTGTTGAGGAGTTTGATATTATAGTGCATTCAAACATGGTTCAGGAAGCTGCAACTCCTTACGCTGGCAGACAATTTAGCGACTATGTTTTATTAGCCAAAGACGGAAAACCGCTAGCAGTTGTTGAAGCAAAAAAATCAACGGTTGACGCAAATATTGGAAAGGAACAAGCGAAACAATATTGCTTCAATATTCAAAAACAATTTGGTGGAGAACTTCCGTTCTGCTTTTATACAAACGGACACGATATTTTCTTTTGGGATTTAGACAATTATCCTCCCAAGAAAGTTTACGGTTTTCCTAGTCGTGACGACCTTGAACGCTACACATACATCAGACAAAAAAGAAAATCACTTTCAGGTGAATTCATAAATACAAAAATTGCAGGAAGAGATTATCAAATTGGTGCAATCAGATCTGTTTTAGAAGCAGTCGAAAAAAGGAAACGAAGATTCCTTTTAGTAATGGCTACAGGAACGGGTAAAACCCGTACTTGTATCGCTTTGGTTGATGCCTTAATGAGAACAGGTTGGGCTGAAAGAGTTTTGTTTTTAGTTGACCGCATCGCTCTTCGTGACCAAACGCTTGATGCTTTTAAGGAGCATTTGCCAAACGAACCAAGATGGCCAAAGCAAGGAGAAAAAGAAATTGTAAAGGATAGAAGAATTTATGTTTCAACTTACCCGACAATGTTGAATGTAATTCGCAATGAAGAAAAATCATTAAGTCCTCACTTCTTTGATTTGATTGTTGTTGATGAAAGTCACCGAAGCATTTATAATACGTATCAAGAAGTGTTAGACTACTTCAATACAATTACACTTGGTTTGACTGCAACACCAACCGATGTAATCGACCACAATACTTTTCAATTGTTTGAAACAGAAGATGGAGTTCCAACTTATGCTTATTCTTATGACGAAGCGGTAAATCACATTCCGCCTTATTTGTGCAATTTTCAGGTAATGAAAATTAAAACCAAATTTCAAGCAGAAGGAATAAGTAAAAGAACAATTGCACTGGAAGACCAAAAGAACTTAATACTTGAAGGAAAAGAGATTGAAGAAATAAACTATGAAGGAACTGAACTTGAAAAGAAAGTAATTAACAGAGGAACAAACGCTTTGATAGTTCGTGAATTCATGGAAGAATGTATAAAAGATGCGAATGGTGTTTTGCCAGGCAAAACAATATTCTTTTGTGCAACCAAAGCTCATGCAAGACGAATGGAAGAAATTTTCGATTCTCTGTATCCGGAATACAAAGGAGAATTAGCAAAGGTATTGGTAAGTGAAGACCCAAGAGTTTATGGTAAAGGTGGTTTACTTGACCAATTTAGAAATAACGATATGCCACGAATTGCTTTAAGCGTCGATATGTTAGACACTGGTATAGACGTGCATGAATTGGTTAACCTTGTTTTTGCAAAACCAGTTTACAGTTATACAAAATTCTGGCAAATGATTGGTAGAGGCACTCGTTTACTTGAACCTGAAAAGCTAAAACCTTGGTGTACAGAGAAAGATGGTTTCTTGATATTGGATTGCTGGGATAACTTTGAGTATTTTAAACTAAATCCAAGAGGTAAAGAATTAAAAGGTCAGATTCCTTTGCCTGTTCGACTGTTTGGTGTTCGATTAGACAAAATCGAAAAGGCAATCGAACTAAATGAAACCGAGATAACCAAAAAGGAAATTGAGAAATTAAGAAAACAAATCGCAACACTACCGCAAAACTCAATAGTAATCTTAGATGCTAAACATGAATTGCAGCGACTAGAAGATGAAAACTTTTGGAATCATTTATCAGGCGACAAAATTGAATTTTTAATATCGGTAGTGAAACCATTGTTCAGAACTGTTTCTGATACTGATTTCAAAGCCATGCGATTCGAAAAAGATATTGTTGAAGTTTCACTTGCAAAACTTTCAGATGAAAAAGATAAGTTTGAAACGCTGGAAGACAGCATCATTGAGGAGATTGCTGAATTGCCTTTGTCAGTAAATATAATAGCAAAAGAAGAAGAACTAATAAGGCAAAGCCAAACCAATCATTTCTGGTCAACAGTTACGGAAGATAAATTTGACGAGTTAATTCTAAAGATAGCTCCGTTAATGCGATTCAGAGAAGCTATTGTTCCGCTTGGCCCTGCAAAATTCAATTTCAAAGATTTAGTAAGTGAAAAAGAATATGTTGAGTTTGGCCCACAACACGAAGCGTTGAGCATTGCAAAATACAGGGAATTATTAGAGCAAAAAGTAAATGAATTGGTTTCAAGTAATCCACTTTTGCAAAAGCTAAAAGAAGGAAAAGAAATTACAGCAACCGAAGCAGAGCAGTTGGCGGAAGAATTATATAATGAACACCCACACATTACCATTGACTTGCTTCGCAGGGTTTACAATCACCGCAAAGCTCAATTTGTACAATTTATAAAACACATTTTAGGAATTGAAATTTTAGAATCTTTTCCTGAAACAGTTTCAAAAGCATTCGATGACTTCATTGCCAAACACAGTTATTTATCTAGCCGACAATTACAATTTATGGATTTGCTCCGTAATTTCATTTTAGAAAAAGGAGAATTGCAAAAACGAAACCTTATTGAATCTCCTTTTACTTTAATTCATCCGCAAGGTATAAGAGGCGTATTTAGCCCGGCGGAAATTGAAGAGATTTTAGTGTTTACTGAAAAATTGGTAGCGGCGTAGTGAAAAGTTTTAAATCTCTCGAATTCGAGGGGTTTAAAGGGGCCGAATTCGACTCATTGTAAAAGAAAACTGTTATTTTAATTATACCGAATTCGGGGTAATTAAAAGCATCGAATTCGATGCCTTAAAAAATGAATAACATGACAAAGAATAAAACAATAAATGTAAGAGGAACGGAGATTACGATTTTAGATCGGGCAGGTGAAAAATTCATATCACTTACTGATATGCTAAAAGCAAAAGATGGCGACTATTTTATAGGAGATTGGTTAAGAAATAGAAATACGATTGAGTTTTTAGGTGTATGGGAAAGTGTTTATAACCCCGATTTTAATTATGTCGAATTCGACATAATTAAAAGTCAGGCTGGCTTGAATAGCTATAGATTAAGTGTGAAAGAATGGGTTGAAAAAACGAATGCTATAGGACTAAAAGCAAACACGGGCCGGTATGGAGGGTCATTCGCACATGCAGATATCGCATTTGAATTTGGAATGTGGATTTCTGCAGAATTTAAGGTTTACCTTGTTAAAGAATTTCAACGCCTTAAAGCCGATGAAAACGACCGCCTAAAACTGGAATGGAACCTGCAACGCACCCTGGCCAAAGTAAATTACCATATTCATACAGATGCCATCAAAGAAATCATTATTCCCAAATTGCTGGGACAAAAAGAAACCAATTTTGTTTATGCCAATGAAGCAGACTTATTGAATATGGCTCTCTTTGGTAAAACTGCACAGCAATGGCGAACAGAAAATCCTAACAACAAAGGCAATATTAGAGACGAAGCCACTATTGAACAGTTAGTAGTGCTATCCAATATGGAAAGCATCAACTCTGTACTCATTCATAATGGATTGCCACAACCCGATAGATTAATGCAACTTAACAAAATGGCGATTACGCAAATGAAAAGTTTATTACAAAACACAACAATAAAGAAATTAAAATAATGTCTGAACCATGATTTATATGATTAAATGATTACCATGATTAACGAACAGTATAAATATTCTGAACTTACTTCAAAAATTATTGGCTGTGCCATGACAGTGCATAAAACGCTAGGCAATGGTTTTCAGGAAGTGATATATCAAAGGGCATTAGTAATAGAAATGCGTTTAGCAGGACTTGAATTCAGCAGAGAATTTGAAATGCCAATTTTTTACCATGAAGAACAAATAGGAACTAGAAGGGTTGACTTTTTGGTTGAAGGTTTTATCTCCGTTGAGTTAAAAGCAATTACAAAATTGGAAGATGTTCATTTTGCACAAGCCATTAATTACCTGGAAGCATACAATCTTGAAATTGGCTTGTTAATCAATTTTGGAGAATCCAGTTTAAATTTTAAACGACTAACCAACAAAAAATTCAAATCAGAACAATCACAACAATCAAACAAATCATAGTTCAGACAATATGCTACAAAACAATCCGATACTTAAAGCATTAATCAACAGCCTTTGGAACACCCTTTGGAGTGGCGGTATTGCCAATCCTCTAACTGCTATTGAGCAAATTACTTATCTGCTTTTCATGAAACGCTTAGACGACATGGAAACCAAAATAGAAGGCGATGCGAAATTCATTGGTGATAAATATGAATCAAAAAGATTTGCCGGAACATACTTTCCTTATGTGGATGAATCGCTTTATCAGATAACCGATAAAACAAGTAAGGAAGATGCAAAAAAAATTGAAGCAGCTTTGAAGGAAGCCAAAAAGCCAGTTGCAAAACAAGAACTCCGTTGGAGTAAATTCAAACGCATTACCCCAACTGATAAAATGTTGGAACATGTTCGTTATAATGTATTTCCATTTATCAAAACATTAAATGCCGATGCTTCTCCATTTACCAAACACATGGCGAATGCTGTTTTCATCATTGAGAAACCGACATTGCTTTTTGAAGCCATCAATAAAATTGAAGAAATATTTATTGAAATAGAAAAAGATGCTAGCGATGGCGGACATACATTTCAAGATATACAAGGCGATGTGTATGAAATGTTGTTAAGTGAAATTGCACAGGCTGGAAAAAACGGACAGTTTAGAACTCCACGGCACATCATTAAACTAATGGCTGAATTGGTTGAACCACAATTAGGAAATAAAATTGCCGACCCTGCATGTGGTACAGCAGGTTTCTTACTCGGGGCTTATCAATACATTCTTACTGATTTGGTACGCAAAAAAGACAAGAAAAAATTAGATAAAGATGAGGATGGTTTTGAAATGGCAACCTACTCTTCCTTCATTGATGAAAAAATAAAAAAGGTATTGGATGAAAGCTTTTATGGTTTTGATATTGATGTAACCATGGTTCGGTTAGGATTGATGAACTTAATGATGCATGGAATTGATAACCCTAAAATTGATTACAAAGATTCTTTAAGCAAATCCTACAACGAGGCAGGGTATTACGATATAGTGCTTGCCAACCCACCATTCACAGGAAAGATTGACAGAGGTGATGTAAATACAAGTTTAAGAATTGATAGTCCTGCAAGTGAATTGCTATTCTTAGACAGAATATCATCCATGCTTCGCATTGGCGGTAAAGCCGCTGTAATTATTCCAGAAGGCGTTTTGTTTGGTAGTTCTAATTCCCAAAAACAAATCAAAGAAATTTTATTAAAAGACAATCAACTCGAAGCAATAATAACACTACCCCATGGTGCCTTTAAACCATATACAGGTGTGAAAACAGCAATTTTGGTATTCACTAAAGTGAAAGAAAAAAGTAAAGTATGGCATACGGAAAAAGTTTGGTTTTATAACTTATTAAGTGATGGATATTCATTAGATGATAATAGAAGGAGATTAAAGGATTTTCCTTTGCCCGAGACCAAAGAAGCATTTGACAAACGCAATAAGACTAAAACAAAAGACCGTAAATCACATTTCTTTGTGCCCATTGCTGAAATTCAAAAGAATGATTTAGACTTAAGTTACAATCGTTACAGAGAGTATGAATATGTTGAACAAACCTTCGAACCACCAAAGGATATTCTAGCCAAATTGACAAAACTTGAAAACGATATTCTAAAAGAAATGAATGAATTAAATAATCTGATTTAATGAAAACAAAAAAATTCAGCACCTTGTTCAAGTTTGCTGCAAAATCAAATTTAAAGGCAAGTGATGGAGATGAATCTGGAAAATACAATTTTTATACATCTAGCACCATCATTTCAAAGAAAACTGATAGTGCACAATACTATGATGAATCAATAATCTTTGGTAACGGTGGCACTGCAAATATACATCACTCAATCGAGCCATTTTCTACAACCTCTCATTGTATAGTTGCATTAAAATTATCAAAGGACATAAATCCGAAATTTGTATATTATTACTTACTTGGCAACATTCATATATTAGAAAGAGGTTTTAAAGGAGCTGGATTAAAAAATATTTCCCCAAAATATATTGAGAACATAGATATCCCTATTTTGCCGCCAGAGGAACAAAATAAAATTGTTACTATTCTCGATAGGTCAAGTTTTATAATTAATAAAAGAGAGGAATCAATAAAATTAATTGATGAGTTACTTCGTGCTACTTTTCTTGAAATGTTTGGAGACCCATATTTTAATTCATTGAAATTCCCTTCTGATACTTTGGAAAATTTGTGCCAATTTATTACAAAAGGCACAACTCCTAAGAATGAAGATATACTTGATTTCCCAATAGATAATTCCATACCTTTCTTGAAAATATATCATATTACTGAGAATGGTGGTATAAACTTTAATTATAAACCCAGCTATGTTTCATTAGCAGTTCACAATAGTTTTTTGAATAGATCAAAAGTTTTGCCTAATGATATTTTAATGAATATTGTTGGTCCACCGTTGGGGAAAATAGGAATTGTACCAAATGACTTTAATGAATGGAATATTAATCAAGCTATGGTTATTTTTCGGCCAAAAGACTTAATTTCTCCATTATATTTACTCCATGCTTTAAGGAGTAAAACGCTGCTAAAGTCAATTGAAAACCAAGCGGTAGGCGTAAGACAGCAAAATCTTAGTTTGAAACAATGCAGGAATATTAAAATCCCGGTTCCTCCTATTATATTACAAAATAAATTTGAATCAATAATTCACATTTATTCATCATTACTTTCTAAGTTTAACTTATCCTTAAATCAAGCCATAGTCCTTAGAAATTCACTTTATCAAAAGGTTTTCACAGGAGAGTTAAATTTCAATGTGGACTTTGAACTAGACGCCTTGATTCAGGAAATAGATTTACAAAAAAAGGAAAACGATTTATCAAAAATCACTGGAGATATTGCCTATCTGCAAAGACTGATTGACAAATTAAATAACCAAGAATTCAAAGAAAAAGATTTGTATGATAAAGCCAAGCATGGCGTATTTCAATTGATGGCGGTAAAAGAAGAAGAAAGAAAAGTTGTTCAGGAATACGATGAAAATAGTAAAAGATTAAAGTTGGCTTTAAAATGAAATTACTCAAGCTAGAAATAGGCGATTTGCCAAAGGAAAAACAATTTAGAAGTCTGCATGCAGGCTTCAAGGTTGAGTTTCATAGCTTGGACACTAAAGGAATCAAGGCCATGGAATCCTTTAGCCCTTTCTGCTTTGCTGGTTTGAATGGAAGCGGTAAATCAAATGTTTTAGAAGCCTTAGCGGCAATTTTCTTTCATTTGGAATGTTGTGTTGGCAAGTACAAGCCCGATTCTTTTGCTACACAGTTTAGACCACACATTTGCAGTCCTGACGCTTTTACATTAGAGTATTTAATTTGGAGAAAGGGAGAAAAAGATTTTAAAAATGAGAATTTTTATAAAGTTATACCATTATGAAAAAATATTTAGTCCAATAATTTTATTGACTTTTTTTTACTATCTTTGGACTATAATATAATTCATTACTTATGTCCTCTCCTAAGCAAATCATCATCAAAGAGTCCCTGGCGGAGTTGCGAAAA
>JANPGE010000325.1:0-14394 GCA_031423805.1 Segetibacter sp.
CGAGCCGCTCATTCATGAAATCGTGGATATATTATTTACCGCAAAAATAACAAGATTAGCGGACGCTTAGTTGTACTTTGTTCTAACAATGAAAGGGTGCCTTCCAAATTGTCGCTAAAAGTTGCCCTGGCATTTATGCCGTGGAAGCATTCAAAGAAAAGATTTTTGGTTTTAACCAAACAAAGTATTCTGTAGGATGTTGGCTAAAGCCTTATAGCTGACTATTATCTCCCCCCCCGACATAAATGTCGGGGCAAATCAAGTCGGGGCAAATCATTTCGGGAAAAATCATGTGGGGTAAATCATGTGGAGGTAAATGAAAATGGTGAGTGACAATTTTGAATGTAGCCCAATGAAATGCAAAAAACGGGTGTTATGCTAACTTAATTTACAGTTTGAAAAAAAAGTAATTAAAACGAAACATAATATTACATGGAAAAGCAAATAAATTAATGGAAAGAATACGATTCGAGGAAGAGTAAGGTTACAATTTATATATGCCGGTTTTAACAGCAAATAGCGCTAAGGCAACCCGGGTTTTTACGTTCAGTTTCTCAAACAAGGCGTCGCGGTAACTCTCTACCGTGCGTGGGCTGCAAAACATTTTGTCACCAATTTCTTTATAGGTTAATTCGGTACAGGCAAAGCCAAGAAATTCTTTTTCCCTTTCTGTAATATGGATTTCTGGAGTAGGAGAGTGGCCATCCCCTGCTATAGATGCAAAAACTTTAGATGCTGCCCAATGTGGGTAATACATTCCTTGCTTTACCAGTGTTTGCAATGCCTTTTCTAATTCTGCAGGGTGTACATTTTTGTGCAAATATCCTCTTGCCCCTGCTTTTATCATTTTTATGAGTGATTCATCATCGTCCTGAACACTTAAAGCCATAACCAAAACCTGTGGATGATTTTCTTTTAGCCACGCAGCAGTTGCAAAGCCATCCATAACCGGCATGCTGATATCAAGCAAAACAATGTCGGGGATGTTTTTTTCTATGGCAAATTTTTCCTGTAACACTTTTCCATTTTCTACTTCGTACAATACCTCAAATTCTGCAAAACCTTCTACAATGCTGCTGATGGCTTTGGCAATAAGTAAGTGATCGTCGGCTATGGCTATGGAGTGTTGCATTGGGATGTTAAGAGTTTAGGGTTAATGTTTACTTAGGCTATAGTATTTAATTCATAATTCATCACTCATAATTCATAATTACTTTAATCGCTATTCCTTTTCCGCTATCACTTTTTAATTCATATGTTGCTCCTAATTCTTCTGCACGGCGTTGCATGTTTTGCAGGCCTATTCCGTTTGATGGTGCATTGGTGTCAAATCCTTTTCCATCGTCTGTCGCTATAATTATTATTTGATTTTGTTGACTTTCTACATTGATGGAAATCTTTTTGCAACCAGAATGTTTCAGACTGTTTTGAATAAATTCTTGTAGCAAACGGTATAAAACGTTTTTGGAAGATTGAGGTAATGGTATTTCAATTTGATTGCTCATAATACTAACCTTGCACACTCCGGAAACATTGATAAGTCGGGCTTCTTCTTTTAATAGAAATAACAAATCAGCATTGGCAAATTGTGGATTTGTAAGAGTCTTACTTAACTGTCTTAATTCGTTCAGCGATTCGTCTATAATTGTACTTATTGCAATAATTTTTTCATCCAGATTATTGGTGTTTTTTATTGAAAGTTGTTTGGTATATAAAGATGCCAATGTAAGCTTTTGACCCACATTATCGTGTATCTCCCGGCCTATATGTTGCATGGTTTCCTGTTGGGTATCCAATTGTTTTTCCAGCAGTTCCTGTGTGTGTTTCTCGTTTAGCATATCCGTTTCTTTAAGGTGTTCTATTTTTCGTTTACGGTACTGAGTAATAAACGACAAGATGCCACCTACTAAAATAACAAACACCAGTGTGCTGGTAATAAGGCTGATTATGATTTCGGTTTTCCCCATATAAAGCCTAAGGTAAAGAATGTGTACATTGTACAGTTAAAAAACATGGTGACATACCAGTAAGCTATGCCCAGGCTGTAATACTGTTTAAATATCAAATTTCGCATGGCGTTGAAGGGCATAGTAACAATAAAATAAAGCAGCAGACCTGCTGAAACCCAAAAGCGAATATTTGTTTTGAACTCAAGAATCGCATCTGACTTCATAAGGTTTACAAAGAATATTACAGACAAGACTAAAATTGCAAGTGTTCCTGCCTGGTAAGAAAGAGTACCAAATTTTCGATATTGAGAGGATAAAAAAAATTCTTCGAGTAAAAAAACGATAACATAGAGTAACATAAAAAAATTGGGTATCAATTTATAATTTTTTAAAGGCTCTTTTAGTAACCATTGATAAAAAAGAAAGGTTACAGGAATGTTGATGTATCTGTACCAAAGCGAATTGTAGTGCTTTAAAGCTATAGTGTTATAGAGATATTTGCCTACCATTTCAGACAGAAAATTAAAGACTAGAAATATTGCAAACCAACGCCAAACAGTGTTTTGCAAATTTTTCCAATAATACAAGCCTGTGATTGCAGCCGTAAGTTCCAAAGCATCTAATAGAAGCTTTGCAAATTCCATTAACATTTGGTTGTTAATTGCCATTATTCATGCGGGTCTGGGTAAATATTATCTATGTTGTCTAACACATCTATACAGCCTGTGCCGGGAGGACAAAGTTCGCCTTGGTTCATAATCTTATTATCGCCCAATATCATTGCAGGCTTTTTGAAGAAAGGTGAAGAAGTGTTCATGAGGCTCTTAAGCAGCACAATGTTATTCTTAGTACTAAGTCGCGGTTCGTAATCCTGATTGATATTTCCCTGTGAAAAAGTAGGCGTAAGAAAAAGTGTGTGATGAAACTTATACTTCTCAATGGAAATAGTATCTGGATATGCCGCATAATAAAAGCGTATGCCGAGTTTTGAGGATGCTGGTAATTTTCCAGTTGTATTTGTTTCTATCATGCAAATAAATTTCTTAAGCCTTTCAAGCGAAAACCAGCAGGTTCTTGCATCATTAAAATTCTGCATTGTCTTTTCAGGCCTGTTATTAACCATTTCACCATTTCTGTAGATGTTATCTATGTTGTAATGACTGGTGCGATATCGTGCTACCACATCTGAAAAATATTGGGGCGTTTCTAATTCCATACTGTAATTTTTATCTGGACAACACGGGGTAGGAGACGGAGGTGTGAACGACTGGAAATACAAGAAAATCAAAGTTAGAATGTTTGTGATGATCAGTAACTTTTTCATAAATAGTTGTTTTTGATTTCAAAATATGGTTTCTAATACACAAAATAAAGATTCTATCCGGGCTGCACAAATGTTTGTTTAACCATTAGTCTTCCGTTAAAAGACGGAAAAATAAACCGCTTATTATAATTCTTCTTTTAGTCTTACACACATACCCCACGGCCTTATCGCAAAGCATCTTTGCACTGTAAAGTTTGCGCAAACAATCACACATTTCCAATTAACAAACAAAAGGGGTAAGCCGAAAACCTGAACAAAGAGTAGGCACAAAAACTAAAAATTTATGAAAAAGGTATTCACAAAAAAGTTTTCAGCTTTCATCGTTGCTTCAATGATGTTTTCGGTAACAACACAGGCCCAGTGGGGCTTAAACGGCACTAACATTTTCAACAGCAATAGCGGAAATGTAGGTGTGGGAACCAATACACCGGTTGCAAAGTTTCATGTGGACATGGGTGCTTCCACAGCAACTGCTGTCCGGCTAACTGGTACAGATGTGCGCATGACTATTAATAACACCACTATCCAAACACTTACCAGCGGCAACAATCTTAGTATCAATGCTAAAGTTACCAATTTAGATGTTCCCGGTAATCTGATTTTGCAGGCGAACACCAATAATGTACAGGCTTTTAAGACAGGCAACGTTGGTATTGGTACTTTGAACCCTTTGCAAAAGCTGCATGTAAATGGTGCTTCTATTTTGGCAGACAACACGATCATTTATCCCAGGTTGTATGCCAGCAGTGTAGTGGCAGGCTTGGTTCGTGACACAGCTACATGGACTGCTGTGAGTGGTGTGGGTGGCCGCAATGCAAATACAGGTACAACATGGGCTATCGGCAGTTCTGCCAGCAATTTACAAATCGGGTTTTCCAACGGAACAACTGATAACAGTTTGCAAACCGCCATCCAGGTATCGGGTACACGCAATGTATTGCTGAACCCTGTTTCTGGTAACACGGGCATTGGGACACTTAGCCCTGGTTACAAACTGGATGTATCGGGCAGTGGCGTTTATGCAGCAAGATTCATAAATACATCAGCAAGTGGACGAGGATTATATGCCAGTTGCAGTAACACTGCTGGCAGTGGATATGGTGTATTAGGATACGGTGGATATATAGGTATAGTGGGGCAAGCAAATTTGGGCGGTGCAGGTGCAAGGTATGGTGTGTATGGCTATGCGACAGGCGGAACTATAGCTAACTATGGTGTATATGGAACTGCCCCTGCCAATGTAGGAGGAACCAATAGCAACTGGGCTGTCTATGCAAGTGGCTCCATGTATGCAACCAGTGGTTTCTTTAGCAGCGATGCCAAACTAAAAAAAGACGTGACCACTTTTGAAAACGCTATGGACAAAATCAACCAATTACAGCCACGCACTTACAACTTCAAGACCGATGAGTTTAAGTACATGAACCTGCCTGCTGAAAAGCAATATGGCTTCATAGCACAGGAGTTAGAAAAGGTGTTTCCTGAAATGGTGCGCAAGGTGGTTCAGCCCATTGATGTGGACAACAAAGAGAAGGGAAACATTGAGTTCAAAGCCATCAACTACACCGAGCTGATTCCAGTCCTCACACAGGCTTTGAAAGAGCAAAACAGCGAGATAGAAACACTGAAAGTAGCAATGGCCGAAATGAAAGAAATGATGAAATCACAGGGTAAAAGCATCAATTCGGGTGCTGCGGGAAGTGATACAAAAACCAATGCTACCAAAGTTTATCCAAATCCGTCAAGTGGTTCATCCATCACCATCGAACATTTTACCACCAATGAAATACCTGTGTATGTAAGCATTACCGACATACAAGGCCGCCAGGTAAGTGCAAAGCAATTTAGTCCTTGTGCTCATTGCACCAATAAGTTTTCAATGGATGTAAGCACATTATCTAATGGTGTTTACACCGTTTCCATACTGAACAATGGTAAATCTTCTGTTCAAAAGATTGTAATCGCTAAGTAACAGTACTCAATGTGAAGTTTCACAATAATAATGAATTAACCGGCTTTCCACAAAAGAACGGCTCCTTATTTGGGAGCCGTTCTTTTTATTTTCTTTAAAAAAGCCATGCGGTTAGGTAAATGAGGAACAACTAACAATTTGGATATCCTGATTTTAACAGTATTTGAGTACCAATACAATCTTAGTTTTCATATCCTCCTTTTCAAATATAGTATCGCAGTAAAAGCATTTTGAAATGTGTTTTATTTATTTAGCATCAACCAACTCATTCTTCAAAGCATAAATGACCATGCCCAGGGTATTGCTCACACCCATTTTCTCCATTATTTTTTGTTTCAAACCCTCTACTGTGCGGTGGCTTAGGAAAATAATATCGGCAATTTCTTTGGCTGTTTTTTGGTCGTAAATCAGTTGGATGATTTCCTTTTCTTTATCTGTAAACACAGGTTTTTCCGCCTGTTTGCTTTGTTGAAATTTGCTTTTGCCCAGCATATTCACCAATTTTTGGCTTGTGGTTGAGCAGTAATAATTTCGTCCCTGATATACGGTTTCTATTGCATCAACAATATTTGCTTTACTGGCATTTTTTATCAGATACCCCATTGCACCTGCTTCCATCATTTCCACTATCAGGCGGTCTTCTTCGTACATGCTTAATCCAATGATGCCGATAGCCGGATATTTTTCTGCTAATAACCTGGTAGCCTGTATACCATCTAAAAATGGCATCTTGATATCTGTAAGCACTATGTCGGGCATGCACTTTTCTACAATTGCCAACAACTCTTTACCGTTTTCGGCTTCCCCTGCAATATTTATGTTTTGCTGTCGGCTCAGCATACTCCTAAGTCCTTCACGGAATACTTCGTGATCATCAGCCAATACAAGATTGATTTGTGTTGTCATGGTTTGATTTCAATTGAAGGTAGCGGAAATTCTATTTTGTATTGTGTGCCTTTTCCGGGCTGTGTACTTACTATCATACGGCCATTTAGTATCTCCACCCGACTTTGTATGCTTAGCAATCCTATACCATTGGCATTTTTCATTTTCTCATTGTAAACGAAACCAATGCCATCATCTTTTGTTTCTAAAATCATGTTGGGTGGCACATGGGAAATTTCTATTTGCAAAACGGAGGCCCCGGCATGTTTGATGGTGTTGTGAATAATCTCCTGGATAATGCGGAACAGGTTGATTTCATCTTCTTTCTTCATCACAATTTCCTCTGCCTTGAAATGGATGGTAAGCTGACCTGGGGGTAAGCGGTATATTAACTCATCGGTAGCGGCGGCAATGCCATAGCGCACCAGTGTGTTGGGCAGCAGTTCAAAGGATACATCTCTGAAGTACTGAATGATTTCATCTATCTGAGTACTTGATTTTTCCATCAGGTTTTTATCCAGGTTGTCAGAAGGTTCTATCTGGTTAATGTGTAGTTTTATTGCACTCAGCTTTGGGCCTATTTCATCGTGCAGGTTGGTGGCTATGCGTTTACGTTCTGCTTCTAATGTTTCTACTTCTGCCTTTATTCGGTCTTGCTGCCAGATTGTTAAAGTACGGTGCTGGCGAACGAGGCTATAGATAAAATAGCCCAGCACCAATCCGAGTACAGTGGAGGCAAGCCCGGCAATGGTTAAAAGTTTCTCTTCCATTTCAAACAAAGTATTCCGTAGAAAATTAAAAGGTAAGTTAGGGCATTCACCACATAATAAATGCGGGCAACTTTATTTTGAATGATAGATTCCAAAGGCAAAGTCCAGCTTATACTAATATTGAGTAAATCAAAACTGCAATTGATAATAGTTGCTATGAGTATTATAAATTCAAAATCAGTTAGCAAATACCGGCGTGTCTCTAAAATAATTGTTGACAGCAAATTGATACAACCTATCAAGATAACGACCGATTCATATGCTGATGTTCTCATACACATTTTAAAGTAGCCTGCCTGATATATTTCAATGCTGTGGAGCAAAACCGCGACACCAAAAATCCAATAAGAAACTGTGACGGAGAAAACATTATTGATCTTGAAAAACCATAGGAACAAAATGAGGTTGGTAATAAAAAACAGGTTGTAATCTATTGCCAACCCCAATGCTGAACGTAAATAAATCTTAGCTACAATTTCTACAACTACAGCTAACCATATGGTATAAATAAACGGTCTGTATTTCCACGTTACTTTTTTGAAAATAATAATTCCAGCAACTGCAGGAATAGCACATGATATGGCAAGATCAAAGTTTAGCATGATTCAGCTTTCAGTTCAAGACAAAAGCAAAGCCCAAATGACGCCTTTGCTTTTGATTCGATTAATTGTTTGTTGGACATGCCAGTTTCAAGGTATCACTGGTTGGCATACCTTTTTCCAAAATCTTGTCCAGATCAATACTACAATCCCCTTTCACACCCAACAATATTAGCTTAAGATGATTGGTCGCATCTACGCCGTAGGTAACCCTGACTCCGGCGATATTGGGACGTTGCAACAATTCAAAAAGTGCATCCCTGCTGAATGTTTCACCAAAGTTCATGTTCAAGAGCGAATCATAAGCCGGGCATTGATCTTCAAGTAAAGCATTGTTGGCCCAAAATTTTTCAATCATAGTTTTTGCATCAGTACAACTGAGGTTGTGATCCAGATTCGATAAACTGTCCGCACAAATACCGGAAATGGAAGGCTTGCAGGAATCTGCTTTTGGGTTATCATTTATACCACCCGCTTCCAATGCTTCTTCGCATTTCTTTGTTTCGTTACATTGATAAATCAATGCAACCATAAGCAGTAGAACAATTGCAATTAATACTTTCTGTGTCATAATAATGGGTTTTGGGTTGAACAATTTTGTATAAGCAAATGTAGCCTCAAAGCCACTGGCAAACAATGCGTAAGACTACGCATTTTTATGCGCATTGATACTATTTTTTTTCAGTAGCTATACAACCCTTTATCAGTAATACTTCGCTTGACTTCGCCTACACCATCATAGCACTTTTGCATAGTGAGTTTACGTAAACACTTAATCTTTTAAAACCAAACATCCTTACCTGAAAAACCCAGCGAAGCCGAAAACTGAATAGAGTAGGCGCAATCAAAAATTTATTTTTTATGAAAAAGATTTTCAATTATTGTAAAAGTGAAACGGCCAAAAAACAAACTGCTTTTTTACCTTTTACTTTATGTGCAGCATTATTTTTGGGCTTTGTATTTCCACTGGCATCTTTTGCGCAGTCGCAGTTTGTAAAAACATACTCGGCCATTAGCCCATGCCAACAAAAGCAAAACAACCTTATTTTTAATTGTATCACCAAATCTCAAAAATCGGTTAGTACATTTTACATTGCCGGAGTTCAGGATAGTGCGGTATATGTAGCAGAAGTAAACACTTTGGGGGTTGTGTTACAGGAAAAGCTGATAGGGGTAAACAGCAAAACCTATAGCCTTCGCAGCATGATTACAGATGAAGATGGTAACATAGTAATGGTTGGTACTACAGAGTATGGAGCAACTTCTGTAACTCCCATTGGTTCATTTATGATGAAGGTAAGCCCTGCACTTAGCATTTTGCTTCACCGTACTTACAAATCGCCAACGTTTACAGCCAGCAACCAACTTCTTTTTTTAGATGTAAAAGACAACAAAGCAACCGATACATATTACGTATGTGGTGGTGGCAGATACGGTAGCACAGTAGCAAATGATGTTGTATTGTTTCGCCTGGACAGAACCAACGGAAATGTAATTGTAAAAAGCCGTTACGATGCAGGTGAAGATAATTATGACGCATTGGTTTTCCCTTCAAAAAATGATACCGCTAATGGAAAACTACCTGGATTAATTGCCACAGGCAGGTTAAGTGCAGTTGGTACAAGCACTATGAGACCATGGATAAACAGGCATGACGGAGCGTTGGCTTTTGTTAATGGCAGAAGGTTTATACAAGACCTTCAACCAAGTGGCAGGTTGTACAGCTCAAGCCTTATAAGCGATGCAAGTAATGTGGTGTACTGCTGGCATGGCGATGTCTCAACATTATTGGGTGTAGGTGCAAACGGTGGCATTTCTTCTTTTGATGAAACTTCATTATTGCCTAACTGGCAGTATGATTATATATTAACTCCTAAACCTCAATTGCGTAAATTTTTCAATAAAGTAAATGCCGACCCACGTGGATATGTAGCCGAAGGTAATTGGTGGGATAATACTTCAAAGTCTTTAATAGATGGGGGTGCAATTGGTGAAATGTTTTTGTTACGTACAGATAAAGCCGGTGCTTCTATCTGGAGCAGAAAAATAAACAATGTTTTAGTCAATGGTTCCACCCACAATGCAGCTTTTGTTATAGACGGAGGTTCTATTTTTGCCGTAGGCTTTAAAAAGAATGTAGTAAATGGATTGATGGATGGTGCTTTGGTTAAAATTCCGTTGGCAGATGGTGCCATGGATACCACTTGTGCTACAATTCAAAAAGTTGCAGTAAAGGAATATACTTTTAGTACACCGGGAACTGTATCATTTAAAGATATTTTTGTTAAAGACAGCTTAACTTATCTGCCAATTAATTGTACAGGTACATCCACAACTGTTAGTTGTGATACTTGTAAACGTGACACTACACAACTCAATGCCGACTTCAACTTGTATGGTGGCCTTATAGCTGGTAATAATACCAACTTTATAGTATTGGCAAATGGATTTTCTACAACTCCCAACAGCCAATGGATTGTAAGCCGTACAACAACAAATGCTACAAGTTCACCTGATCTTACAGGTACGGTTTATCCTAGTATTGTAGGTGGAACATGGGCTACAGCTACGGGTGGTACACAATTTGGGGGATATAATGGCAGTTCTATTTTGACCGGATTAGAAGTCAACACGCCTTCAGCATTTTTCTTCATTGCTAATCGCTACCGCTTCCGTCATATCCTAAGTACCACAAATAATTGTGGTATTACAAGAAGCGATACGGTTGTTAAGACTTTATCCATGTGTCCGGGCTGCAAAACCAAAGACGGTAACCAGTTTATAATAGAAACTGAAAAAGGGTCTTCATCAGGTATAATAAGGAGCAGCGTAAAGGAAGCGTCATTACCACAACCTGCTGATGTTCGCATCATGCCAAACCCTGTAAGCACAGGCACTATCAGCATAGAATATAAAAATGCTGCACCAGGTTCTGTTGTAATGAACATAGCGGATATTCAGGGAAAGACTGTTGCAACAAAACAGTTTACTACCTCTGTAAAAAGCATGAACAAATATGCAATGGATGTTAGCACATTATCAAACGGTGTGTACACTGTCTCTATTCTCAACAATGGAAAAACTGCTGTACAAAAGATTGTAATAGCAAAATAAAATTGGAGGGGGATTTGTTTTAACAGGGCTTCCCTAACCGGAGGCCCTTTTTAAATTCCATGTAAATATTGTCTAAATAATTAAACATCAATTTTAAACAGTGATGAAATATTTATTCTTTGTTGTATATTGTGTTTTAGATTTAAATGTGATGTTACTCATTTCGGCACCTGTTAAAAAACTTTTTCTCACAATTATTGCATTGCTATTGCTTTGCTACAATGGTATCTCCCAGCATTATGTACCCGTAAACACATTTACCACAGACAACGGCCTGCCCAGCAACCACATCTACGATATGGTAGAAGATAACAAAGGCTTTTTATGGATAGCTACAAACAATGGTGTAAGCCGGTTTGATGGTAAATATTTTCAGAACTTTTCTGTGAATGACGGGTTGCCCAGCAACGACGCCTTGCAGGTAGTGAAAGATGGCAGCGGCACCATTTGGGTAAACTGCTACAAAGAAAAGCTGGTTTATTTTAATCCTCTTACCAACCGCTTTATTGCACTGAATGGAAATAAAGATTTGGACAAAATGGCAAAAACATTTTACCAAATCACCGTGTCAAAAGAAGGTAATCTCGGATTTCAAACAGGCAGTAATGGCCTGCCCTGGTTTACATTAAAAAATACAGGTAAAGCAGACGGACGCTTTCTTTTCTTACCATCCAAACCGGTTATATCTATTGGTGGCCATGATTATTTTACTACGGCCATTGGAAACAATGGAAATTTTCTAAGAACATTTTTTGAGGGTGACAAACTAATTGACAGTTTCAGCATCCCTATGACATCGGAAACATTTAGTGTCTTTTATAACGGCTGCTATTACCAAACAAACGATTACTGCATCCAAAAAATTATAGTAAAAAGTGTACGGCCTGTCAGGTACACCATTGATAGTATACAGTTCAATAATTCCCTTGTTCGTTTTATTTCGCTTGGTAAACAGGGTTTTGCTGTCATTAGCAATAAAAAGATTTACCTGATGGGTGAAAGCAACTTCGCAATTCAGGATTCTTTGGAAAATGAAAGTGGCGCCAACACTGTTTATATTGACCAAAGCAAAGACCTTTGGGTGGGTACTATGGACAATGGGTTGGTGCATTACAGCGGTGGCAGTGTCAAGCAAATCAGGGTACCTGCCAATGTTATTCAGCCCAATTTTTTAAGTATTGCCACTACTAATAGAGGGGTGGTTTTTGCAGGCAATTATTATGGTAAGCTGTTGGAAATCCGCAACCGCACTTTCTCCTGTCATACGGTTTCGGCTTCTAACAGGGGCTTTTGGCTTAGGAAAACTTTTTGTGTAAACAATAGTGTGGTTACTGTAAGCGATTACTTCTGCGGGGTTGACTTTAAGTATAAAATAGTGATAGGCGGCGATAAGGTTTGGAAAGGGTATTCCTCGTTAAAATCAGCCACTCTTTTAAACGATTCTATAGTTATCCTGGGTTCAAATAATGGATTAATAAAGGTAAACATCAACACCAGGAATTATAGTTTGCTCAATAGCATCCATGACCGGACACTAAGCCTGGTAAAGGGGACGGGCAATTTGATTTATTACATAGGCACAAACGGATTGTATGAATATGATTATGACAAAAACAGGGAAAGGTACATCACACTAAATAATTATCTTCAAAACAACAAACTATCAGCCTTGGCTTTTGCCGCAGACAGTACCCTTTGGGCTGCCACTACTACCGGAAATATCCTGGTATTTAAAAACAACCAGTACTCAGCCACCATAAGCAGCAGCGAAGGTTTGCCGCAAAACATAGTTTGTATGAATGTCTTTAAAAACAAAGTGTGGGTGGGCAGCAAAACAGGTATATCTGTCATTAGTTATTCCTGGAAAAACAACCTGCTTGATTACTCCATCAACAACATTTCCAAAACAGATGGATTGCCCAGCAATGTGGTTAATGATTTTGCTTTTTACAACGATACTGTTTTTGCCGCTACAGAAAATGGGATAGTTACAATCCCTTTTAATTTTCCGGTTTTTCGTGCCAACATTGTCCCGCAATTGACAGATGTGAGGGTGAACCAGCAGCGAATAGCCATTACAGATCATTTCAGCTTTGCTGCCAATCAAAACAACATTGCACTCACCTTTGCCGGAGTAGACTTGACAGGGCATTTCTTAAAAATGCAATACACCACCGACTATGATACCCTCTGGAGCGACCTACAGGGCAACACGCTGAATATGCAGCTATACAGTGGCACCCACCAGATAAAAATAAGAGCTGTGGATGTAAACAACCATGCCGGTAGAAACATTTTGAAACTTAACTTTATAATAGCAACCCCTTTTTACAAACAATGGTGGTTTATTGCCCTAATTGCGGTTCTATTTCCGGGGTTGATTTTCTGGTATTACTTTAACAGACGAAAAAAATTACTTCATAGTCAGTTTGAGAAAAAGCTTTCGGCAGAAAGAACTGAATTTGAAAAAAAACTGGCAGTAGAAAAAGCTGGAAACCGGATAACTGCAGACCTGCACGATGATATTGGAACCAACCTTAGCAGCATTAATATTTACAGTACCGTGGCGAGGCAATTAGTAGAAACAGACACTTCCAAAGCAAGAGAAATATTAATAAAACTGTCAGAGCAGTCTAAGAATATGCTTGAAAACCTTGGGGAAATAATCTGGAGCCTCAAAACCGGTAAAGAACAATTTGTAAACATAGAAAGTCGCATAAAAAATTATGTAAGTGATATGTTGAGCGTAACCAATATGCATTATACAATAGAAATTGACCCTATTGTAAATGAAATGAAAAATACTCGGCTTCGAAAAAACACACTGCTTATAGTAAAAGAGTCAATTAATAATGCAGTAAAATATAGCCGGGCAACGGAAGTTTTTGTGAAAATGCGAACAGAAAACAATCAGCTTGTTATTGAAATAATGGATAATGGAATTGGTTTTGACAAAACAGTGGGTCTAAATGGTAACGGACTTGGTAATATGCATAAGCGTACCGAGGAACTAAAAGGAACATTTAATCTTACTTCCAACCAGGGAAAGGGAACTCATATTATTGTTACAATACCCTTAATGGAATTAGAAGAAGAATTTTAGCCTCCCTATATTTAGTGACCACGTTGATGTGCAGATTTGTATTTTTGTAAAATGCCAATTCGTGTATTCATCTATGAGGACAATACTGCACACCGTGATAGCCTAAGGGCATTGTTGCAACTAAGCCCGGAAGTTAAATGGGTGGGTGATGCGCCGGATTGTAGAAATGTTTTACAGGAAATCGAGCAGTTTTATCCTGATGTAGTATTGATGGATATTAACATGCCTCTGGTAGATGGATTAGAAGGCCTAAGGCTAATAAAAGAATCCTACCCATCTGTTAAAGTATTGATGCAGACTGCCTTTGAGGATACTGACAAAATATTTTCGAGCCTTCGTAATGGTGCCAATGGCTATATACTTAAGAAAGACAGCGTGTCTCGGCTGGCACAATCTATTATGGAAGTGTATGAGGGCGGGGCTGCAATGAACCCTGGAATAGCAAGCAAAGTATTGGAATTTTTTAAACCCAAACCCATAGAAAATAATCTAAGCCAACGAGAGAATGATGTATTGGTTTTATTGGCTAAAGGGCACAGTTATACCATTATGAAAAAATATTTAGTCCAATAATTTTATTGACTTTTTTTTACTATCTTTGGACTATAATATAATTCATTACTTATGTCCTCTCCTAAGCAAATCATCATCAAAGAGTCCCTGGCGGAGTTGCGAAAA
>JANPGE010000326.1:0-4682 GCA_031423805.1 Segetibacter sp.
GATTGCTTCGTCCTCCTACGTCGTCCTCGCAAGGACGGGGAATGGTTTCCGTCATTGCGAGGAGGCACTGTTTCGTCATTGCGAGGAGGCACGACGAAGCAATCTGCATCCAACATAAAAGTACGAAACGTGTCATAAGAACATACAGCAATGATTTTGAGTTTCAGTTTTAAAATTTATTGCAGCAGATTGCTTCGTCCTCCTACGTCGTCCTCGCAATGACGGGGATAACCCAATCACATATCCACCTCAATAGCCTTATTTTTAGCGGTATCAACCCATTTATTAACCGAGCGGTTAAAATAGTAGCCAGCAATACCTGTTGCTGACAGTACATTTATGAGTATATTGTATAGTATTGGCGATACTTTGCGGAGAAAGTTATATTTCTTTACATCATCCTGCAGGCGGCGGTTTATTTCCCGGTCATAGGTAGAAAACATGGTTTTATCGTAACGGTTTTGTTTTACGGCCCTTTGTATATAATGTGCCGCAATATAGCCACTCATCATTCCCGGGCCTACACCCTCACCGGTAGTTGGGCAAACAAGGGAAGCAGCATCACCCGTGAGTAAATAGCCATCGCCACTAGCTTTTCTACCTTGCGATGCCAATGGCAAACCCCAACCAACAGGCTTTTCAAGTGGTTGTGCATTTTTAAAACGATCTTTTAATGCAGGGTCTTCATTTATTAATTGATTAAAAACAGTTTTTAGGTTGATGGATTTGTCGGCAATCATATCACTTGCCAGACCGCAACCAACATTTGCCTCGCCATTTGGCAGTGGAAATATCCACAGGTAGGCGAGGGGCAGTGATTTCGGCAGATAAATTTCCAGATTTTTATCTTCGGTAATACCTTCTATTCCTTGCCAGTATTGGCGAAGTGCTGCGGCGTAATTGCGGCGTTCAATTTTTCTTTCTCCCAGTGTGCGCAACATTACAGAATGATCACCGTCTGCACCAACTATAAGTTTAGTAACTATCTGTAAATTTTGGTTATCGTCTTCGGCAAATATTTTCCAACCAACCTCTGTTCGTTCTATTTTTTTTACAGTAATTCCCTGCCTGAAATCTGCATATTGTGGATTGATTTTACTAACAAGAAAATTATCGAAATAAGATCTTTTTGTAACAAAGAAAAATGGATAACCATCCGTTTTGTCAGATGCATTTTTTACACTTAGTGTATATGATTTGTTTTTTGAAACTATGATGCTACAACCTTTTGCCTTTGCAAAGTTGGGGTCGTTCATTATCTCATTTTCAACTATCGAAGGATCAAGTTGGTTTAGTACCCTTAAAACTTTTAGGTCCAATGCATCTCCACAAACTTTGTCACGGGGAAAAACAGCAGCATCTACAATAATGTGGCTGATACCCATTTTACTTAGAAACAATGAGGTTGTAGCACCGGCTGGACCTGCGCCAATAATGCAAATGTTGGTTTGAATGATTTCAGGCATGAAATGAGTTAAAACAATTTGTCACAAAGAAACAAAGAAGACTCCTGTTTGTATGTAATAATAATTTACAAACTTAGAATTTGTTTATAAGTGATTTGAATTCTTTAGTTCGAATAGTAAATAAATATAGTTTGGCTCATCTCTCTAAAATAAAAATGACCGGTGTTCAAATCTCTACATAAAAAATGACTTTTTAGATGTTGAACATTTCTATTACGATTAATGAGAAATACGATATAAAAAATGATTATTTTATAAATTTTGTTAATGCTATGGTACCATTCAAATTATGGTTTCGCATTTATTATTTTTTGCTGATTTTCTTGTAATAAAATAAATGCTAATAGCAGTAATAGGTTTTATATGCATATGACTTTTTGAAAATGAGATATATTAAGTGCTTATTTGATATTTAAGTTTAATTATTTAAAAATTTAAGTTATGCAGTAATAAAAATTTATACTTGTAAATTGAATATTTTCCTTAACCTTTGAAAGAGTTAGGCATTTTTATTACTAATAATCTTCTATGAATAATATTATCCAAAATATTTCTCTTGAAACATTATATGATGCAGTTGAAATTGCCGCAAATGGAATTGTGATAGCAGATTGTCTTCATGAAGATATGCCTATAATATATATAAACCCTGCCTTTACTAAAATAACGGGTTTTAAGAAAGAGGATATTATTGGTATGAATTGCAGGTTTTTACAAGGACCAGAGACCAATCAAACTGAAGTTGATAAAATACGTGAAGCAATACGGGAAAAGAAAAAATGTAAGGTTGTATTGTTGAATTATAAAAAAAATGGAGAAAAGTTTTGGAATGAGTTAAACCTGTCTCCACTATTTAACAACGATGGAGAATTGACCCATTTCATAGGAATTCAGGATGATATTACTATACAGAAACAGGCAGAGACAGCACTTTTGGATATGAAGATAAATGCGGAATATAATAACATACAAAAAACTGAATTTTTAAATACCATAAGCCACGAATTAAGAACACCCCTAACTGTAATGCTTGGTAATATACCATTGCTTACAGATTTAGAATATTTGCCTTCATCTGAAGAAATAGTTGAAATAGCAAATGATATAGAGGAATCTGGTAAGCATCTTCTTAAACTGATAAATGAACTGCTTGATATATCCAGAATTGAAGGTGGTAAAATGGTACTGAATAAGGAAGTCTTATCCTCTGAAGATCTGATAGAAGATGTATTAAACCTAGCATCAAAGCCCGGTATTCAAAAAGGTTTAATGATTAATAAACAGATTGAAAAATTTGAATTCTATGCTGATTCTTTGCGTATAAAACAAGTATTAATCAATCTGTTGGGCAATGCAATAAAATTTACTGATAATGGTAGTATAAATGTAATTGCATTTAAAAAAGAAAACCAGGCAATTTTTGAAATAAGTGACAGTGGGGTAGGTATGAAAGAAGAAGACCTGCCTTATATTTTCGACGTTTTTAGGCAGGTAGATGGTTCTGCAACCAGGGCTGCCGGTGGTTCAGGCCTTGGGTTGGCAATAACAAAAAAATTAGTTGAGCTCCATAATGGAAAAATAAGTGTGAATAGTATTTATCATAAAGGAAGCCATTTCAGAATTGAATTACCAATATTAATCCCAAGCTAATAATAATGACTGTTAAGAAAAAAGTATTGATAATAGATGATGATGAGAAAATTTCAAGAATGTATAGCCGAAGACTGGCAAGATTAAATTTGGATGTAACTATTGTTTATAATGGAGCAACGGGTATAGAAAAGGCTTTTGAATTACTTCCGGATCTAATAATTCTTGATATACATATGCCGGGCATGGATGGTCTGGAAGTAATTACACAACTTAGAAGTCATGGTTATACCGGTTTAGTAGTTGCATGTTCTGCATCTGTTTCTGCATTGGATACACATAAAACTATAGATGCAGGATGCAATGATTTTATTCAAAAACCAATTGATGAGAATTTTGAAAAAAGAATTCTTGGTTATTTACAATAGGAGAGTTATCTAAAAGATGTTCAGGATATTAATAATTGACGATCAGGAAACAATCATTACAATGCTTAAACGACGGTTAAGTAAGCATGATTATGCATTTGACTCTTGTAATAATGTAAATGATGCCAGGAATTTTTTAAAGAAACAAAAGATAGATTTAATATTGACAGATTACATGATGCCGGAAGTTTCCGGTTATGATTTTTTTCTTTCAATTCAAAATAAAGAAGAAATTCCTGTAATAATGATGACCGCCCATGCCTCTATTAATTTGGCTACTGAATTTATTAAAAATGGGGGCGCAGATTTTATTGAAAAACCTATTGATATAGATATTTTACACTTAAAAATAGTAAGGGCAATTCATAATTTTCGTAGAATAAATAATGAAAGGTTACATCGGTTAGAAGCTGAAGAAAAACTTCTTCAATCTTATGAGGACTTACAAAAAAAGTCAAAGGAAATTCTGTTGGTTAATAATCAATTAGAGTTATTTGCTGGAATTATAGCACATGATCTTAAAAGTCCGTTAAGTAGCCATAAGCTTTTGTTAGATTTTTTGCTAAAAAAATTAAATGCAAATCCCACACATTTTGACACACAGTCTTTAGTAAGCCAATTAACAGTTTTAAGAAATAATTCTGTAGAAATGCTGGTTTTGGTGGATGCCCTTATGGAGTTATCCCTTTTAAATAAAGGCGTATTTAAACTACAACAAGTAGATATTTCTCAAATTGTTTCTGAAATAATTGAATCGCTGCATCCTGAATCTTTTTTAGTTTTTAAAGTTAATAGCCTTGAAAATGTTATTTGTGAACCAATATTAATCAAACAAGTTTTTACCAATCTTATACAGAATGCAATAAAATATTCTTCCGTAAGAAATGAGCCAATAATAGAAATTAGTTCTTTTAAAAATCAATCGAGTGTTACATTTTCCATTAGAGACAATGGAATTGGCTTAAATAAAGAAGACCTTGAAGAAATATTTTCAATGTTTGCTCGAATTGAAACAGACAAGGAAATTGAGGGTAATGGAATAGGACTTGCCATTGTAAAAAAAATAGTTGAGAGACATAATGGGAAAATCTGGGCTGAAAGTGAATTTGGTAAATGGACCTGCATATATTTCACTTTGCCTTTGAATGTTTAAATAATAGAATTAAAAATGGAACTGCATTTTCATGTGCAATTAAAA
>JANPGE010000327.1:0-11333 GCA_031423805.1 Segetibacter sp.
CAAATTGCCGTCAAACTCCAACCGGGCATGCATAATCATATTCTTTTCTGCATCGCTGCAAGGCATCGGGCTTTCTCCATATCTGCCCAATTGACTTATTTCACCATTAAAAGCTTCTTTATAAAAGTTCAATGCTTCTTCAGCATTGCCATTGAAAAGTATGTATGGAACAAGTTTCATTTTGTATTATTTGGTAATTTATGCCATCAACATCCGCATAGGGTGAAGAGTTCTGGTAAACGGATTTAACACCAAACCCAATGATTCCAGCGTTGTTGATCCAAGTAATGGTTCATCCCCTTCTTCGCCATAAACAACAGGTGCTGGTCCACCCTCACCATTGAACTCAAAATATGCGGAACAAATTTTCCTTTTTATGCTTGTTCCATCTGCTAAAGCAAAACTCATTTCTCTATATGGCTCAATGTCCAGTTCATCCAGAATTTTTCCTGGGACCAAACTATAGACGGCGCCGCTATCAACCAAAAAACTCAATTCAGCTGTTTTTTCACTTTTGCGATGTTCTTTTACTCTTAATATAGCGGTTGTTATGCCCATCAGTTATTTAGAAATTTTTTTTTGATGCTAAAATTATTTAAGTGTTCTTATCAATTATTTTTCGCAGCATTATTGGTACATTCTACAATAATTGCATCTACCTTTTCGGGTGTTAAATGCTCCCTGTAAATATTTCCCAACTGCATCATAGGTGCATAACCACATGCCCCCAAACACTCAACTGTTTTCAATGTAAACAACCCATCAATAGTAGTTTCGCCCACACCAATGTTTAGTTTCTTTTTGATGTAGCTGATAATATCATCACTTCCACGCAGCATACAAGGACCGGTTTGGCAAACTTCAAATACATATTTACCGACAGGCTTCAAATTGTACATGCTGTAGAAAGATGCAACTTCGTACACTTCTATTGGAGTAATATCCAACAGTTCGGCTACATAATCCATAGTAGGTACATCAAGCCATCCACCAAATTCTTCCTGCGCCAAATGCAACACGGGCAACAAAGCACTTTTGTGCTTTCCTTCCGGATACCGGCCAATGATTTCATTAACCTTATTCAGCCTTTCCTGTGAAAATTCTATTGACATTAACGCTTCTTTTTTCTTTTCAATAATATATGCAAATCTGCCAAATCCTGTGGTCTTCCTGCAACTCTTTTTAAGTAAATCAAGTGTTCTAAACTCACAAAATTTACGGGAATCCCAGCTATTTCAATCAACTGCTTTTCTTTCCAGGCTTCTTCAAAATCCATTTCATCCATGCCGTTTATGATGTCTATCCTGTTTGGATCATAACCTAACTGCGATATAAAACCATCTTTCAAAAAATCTTCTTCTTCCAATCCAAGCGACTTCAAACCAAATTCATCAATTACTACTACCAATCTCTTAGCATTTGTTTCGCTTATTTCAATACAGATGTCCAAGTCCTTTGTAGTTCTGGGATACCCGTGGAAGCCAACTGCATAACCGCCAATGATAAGGTACTTAACCTCATATTTATTGCAGAGTTCTATGAAATCCAAAAAATCTTTATCAAGTTTAATCGTTGTCTTCATCTTTTATATGGCGTCTTCGTAAAACAGGTTGTATTGGTTTGTCTCCTCCAAACATCACCCTCAATTCATAAATTGTGTTTAGTCTTTCCGCATAGCTTGCATTGGCCCAAAATAAATCATCTGCTCGTTCAGCCTCTTCAAAGGTGACACGCCTGATTATCGGTGCTATTTTACGATTATACTCCATTAAACATTCATCATTAAACATTAAACATCCCCTAAGCATCCATCTCCCCTGCAATCAAATTCAACGAACTCATACAAATTATTGCATCGCTCAACATACTGCCTTTAGTTAGTTCAGTAAATGCCTGGTAATAAATAAAACAAGGCCTACGGAAATGTAACCTGTAAGGGGTTCTTCCTCCATCGCTAATGAGGTAGTAACCCACTTCGCCATTGCCGCCTTCCACACTATGGTATACTTCGCCGGCAGGCATTTCTATTTCTCCCATAATTATTTTGAAATGGTAAATGAGCGCCTCCATTTTAGTGTAAACATCTTTCTTTTCAGGCAGGTAATATGCAGGCACATCTGCATGAAAAACTTCTGCATCTTTTCCTTTGAATTGCCTTACTTTTTCCAATGCCTGCCTGATAATGCTTAACGACTGCCACATTTCTTCATTTCTCACCAAAAAACGATCATACACATCACCGGTTTTACCTACGGGAACTTCAAAATCAAAGTCACCATAGCTACTGTATGGGGAGTGAACCCGAACATCATAATCAACACCTGCAGCCCGTAAATTTGGACCTGTAAAACCATAGTTCAAAGCCCTTTCAGCAGCAATACCTCCAACACCTTGTGTCCGCTCCATAAATATACGGTTGCGGTTAAACAGGTTTTCAAACTCCTTCAACACCTTAGGGTATTCAACCAGAAACTTGTCTATTTTTCTAAAAGCTATTTCATTAAAATCTCTTTCAAAGCCGCCGATACGGCCTATGTTGGTTGTCAACCTGCTACCACAGATTTCTTCCCAAATTTCATAAATGGCTTCACGCTGTTGCATTACATACAGGAAACCTGTAAAAGCACCTGTATCAACCCCAATAACTGAATTGCAAATCAGGTGATCCGCTATTCTTGCAAGTTCCATGATGATGATGCGCAAATATTCTACCCGTTTTGGCAAAGTAACCCCAAGTAATTTTTCGCAGGTCATGTGCCAACCCATATTGTTGATTGGGCTGCTGCAATAATTTAGTCTATCGGTTAATGGAGTTATCTGGTAAAGTGGCCTTCTTTCGGCAATTTTTTCAAAAGCACGATGAATATAACCCACCGTTTGCTCCGAATCCACAATCCTTTCGCCATCCACTTCCAATATGTTTTGGAATACACCATGCGTAGCAGGATGAGTAGGACCAAGGTTAAGCGTAGTGGTTGTTTTTTCAATACTTCCAACAGGAAGCACCTTATTTTTATGTTGTTCTACGTGAGACATTTTCTATTTTTTACATTCAGTTTTCTAACCCTTAATACTATGTGTTGATATTATTTTGAGCCGACTTTTGTATTTCAATTTAACATCGTTGTGTTATCAGAATCCCGATTTTTTGGGACTCCCTTGTATGGCATAACTTTATTGAACTTTGTCCACTGTTTGCCATTTGACACCACGTTCACAACGATTACAAATTACGCAACGAAAAACCCTTTGTCCTACTTTATTTCGTAGAGTGAAACTTATAACCAACTTTTGTCCTTATCAGCCTCGCTTATAGTTGACGGTGAACCGTCGGCTTTTCTATTTCCAAAATCTAACATTCCACCGCGGCCAAACATTTCATCATCTTTATCAGTACGGCTTTGATCTTCTAAAGGATATTCTTTTCTCATGGGGAAATAATCCATTTCCTCCACATTCAAAATACGCTTCAGGTTTGGATGACCAATAAAATTAACACCATAAAAATCATAAGTTTCACGCTCCTGCCAATTGGCCGATTCATAAACTGTAGTTGCAGTCAATACATCAGGTTGTTCAATTGGAATGTACACCTTGAATCTGATACGCACATTATCAATCAGGTTGTGCAGGTGATAAACAATGGCAATCTCCTCCCCTTTTCTATCAGGAAAGTGTACGGCACACAAATCGGTCAAAAATTGAAACCGAAGTTCAGGGTCATTGAAGAGAAACTGCAGCAGTTTTACATTCATATCCGCAGGAACAGAAAAAGTAAGCATTCCATAAGGTTCCTCAAACTCTTTAGCGGCTTCGCCAAATGCCTCTGTTATCCTTTGTTGTATCCTTTCGTTGGTTAACGCCATTGATAAGGTTTATTATTGATTGATGAATTTATTAAATATTCTTCATTACTGTATTCCATAACTTTCCATAAGCGCTTTGTACTGTTCCCCATTCCTACGCCTTGTACTTTCATTGTGAATCAAATCCTGAATGCGCAAAACGCCATCTATAATTGCTTCTGGTCTTGGTGGACAACCTGGGACATACACATCAACCGGTATGACCTGGTCAATGCCCTGCAAAACACTGTAAGAGTCAAAAATACCACCTGAACTTGCACAAGCACCTACCGCCATAACCCATCTTGGTTCAGCCATTTGCAAATAAACCTGCTTAAGAACGGGTGCCATTTTCTTGGCAATAGTTCCCATTACCATCAACAAATCACATTGGCGGGGTGAGAAGCCCAATCTTTCACTACCGAAACGGGATAAATCATAGTGGCTACCCATGGTGGCCATAAACTCAATACCGCAACAACTAGTAGCAAATGGCAAAGGCCAAATAGAATTTTTACGTGCAAGACCTAAAACTTTTTCTAATGAGGTTGCTCCAAAGCCTTCCCCGACGTAAGTTTCGGGAATTTCCAATTCTTTTACCTGTGTATGAAATCTAACGGGACGGTCCATAAAATTTAATGTATATAATATTACATTTATTCTTTGATTAAACCTATAACAAAGATTATTGGTTAATGTTTCAAAAAATGCAATGTATTAAAGACGCAAAAATACTGTAAGAGAACCAATTTTAATAGTAGCTCTAAAATTGTTTTTTGCAATAGAACAAATTGGCTCACTTAATGCTAATATTGTGTGATTCAAAACGATTTTAATAACTATTAATGGTGAATTTCAAAGTTAAAGGAACAAAAAATCAACAATTCAAATTTTATGCTAATTTTTTTTAATAAAATAACAAAATTTACAAAACAAAGGACTACAATAATTTTTATACTTGGTATGATAACCGGTGTAATTATGGTTGCTCAATTTGCATTTAGAAACAATGAAAAGAATAAAACAGTAAAAGTAATAGAACAAATCCCTCCTCCTAAATTATATTTACCGCATGTGCCGGAGACAATGGCATTTGCAGGTGAAAAAGTACCACTAGAAAAACAAGAAGTAACCGAGGCTTTAGATAGAGAATTGATGTATAATTATAATAGCCGGGGTCAACTTAGCCTACTATTAAAATTAAGTCAAAGATATTTTCCCATGATTGAGAATAAATTAAAGGAAAATAATTTACCTGAAGATTTTAAATATTTATGTGTAGCAGAAAGCAATTTGCAAAATCTTACCTCAAGCGTTGGTGCTAAAGGTTATTGGCAATTTATGAAAGATACCGGCCCTGGTTTTGGACTTGAAATTAATGATAATGTTGATGAAAGATATGATATAGAGAAAAGTACTGAAGCGGCCTGCAAATACCTAAAACTGGCTTACTCAAAGTTTGGAAACTGGACCGCTGCTGCAGCATCATACAATTGTGGAATGGCAAGATTTGATGATTTTTCTAAATTTCAACAAACAAAATTTTATTATGATTTACTTCTTCCGGATGAGACAAATAGATACATATTTCGCATATTGTCATTTAAATATCTGATGGAGAATGCTGAAAATCTTGGCTATTTAGTTGATGATACCAATGGTTATCAACCTTATAAAACAAAAAATATTACTGTTGAAACAACCATCCCTGACCTATCAGAATGGGCATTGAACCTGGGAACGAACTACAAAATGCTCAAAATATTAAATCCCTGGTTACGAGACCGGTCATTGACTGTAAAATCAGGGAAAAATTACATAATAAAACTCCCCCAGTAACGTTATCTGCTTGTAGGTGTGAATTCTTTTAATTTTTGAGTACTCAATTTGTTTACAACAATTGTAAAATCTCAAAACAATTTTCTGAATCATCATTCCCTTTTTTCACAAAATAAAGGGTTTTTAAACCCTATTTTTTGTTTAAGGAATTCTCAATTGTCAGATATGTACTGTAATCTTAACACTTCTATGAACAAACTAAAACTCCTTGCAGTTTTGCTTATTGCAATCTTGCCTTCACTTGTAAAAGCGCAACTTGTGATTAATGAAATATCACAAGGAACAGGGGGCGCCAAAGAGTATATTGAATTTGTAGTCAATGGCACAAGAACATGTAGCAAAAGCTCTGCAGATTTAAGAAACTGGATAGTTGATGACAATAATGGATGGTTGGGTTCTGGTGTTGGCCAGGGAATAGCTTCAGGTTGCCTGAGGTTTGCGAATGATCCTAATTGGTCCAATGTACCTTATGGCTCCATTATCTTATTATATGATGATGCTAACAAAAATCCGTCAATTACATTACCGGATGACCCAACAGATGCAAATAACGACCTTGTATATGTGGTACCTGTAAGTTCACTGTTCATTGAAAAAAACACTACATCACCATCAGTTCCATCTAATCCTTCCTACACTTATCCTACAACAGGTTTTACACCGGGGGGGGATTGGTCATTGATAGGATTAGCAAACTTTGGTGATGGCGTATTAACAGTTGCACCATCAAACCTTGCTGCAGCTAGTTTTTCGTTTGGATATGGCACCATTAGCGATCCGGGTTCTGCAACAGTATACATTTCTACTGCTGGTAGTGGGAGAGTTTATTACCTTTCAGACAATTTATTTTCAACAGCGGGTTCATGGATAGTTGGAAACGGACCCGCAGACGAAACACCCGGTACAGCCAATTCAGCAATGAACGCACAATGGATTGCAGATTTAAATCAAGCTCCGGGTGGAGTAATTCCGCAAAATCAGGTAAGCAATTTGCATGGCTGTGGTAGTCTTACTTTTAATGGAATAAATTATACAAGTTCTACTGTATTAAGAGATACATTGAAAACAATAGGGGGTTGTGACAGCATATATATTATTACAAACATTTCCATAGATAATATTGCTACGACTTCCACTACAACAGAGCTTTCGGGTTGTGCAAATGTTGTTTACAATGGCACTACTTACACAACGTCTACAACTGTAACCGATACTGTTAAAACAGTTAATGGCTGTGACAGTATTTATAATATAACCAACATAAGGGTTGTAAATCCAGTAACTCAAACAACTTTTCTTAGGGGTTGCGGAAGTGTAGTTTACAATGGAACTACTTATACAACTAACAGAACATTCAGAGATACTATAAAAAGTGTTTTAGGATGTGACAGCTTGATCCACATTACCCGAATTCAAATTCAAAATGTGGTTCCTGTTTATCAAAACACAGCGTTTTCTGCATGCAGAAGTGTTGTTTATAATGGAGTTACATACACTATTTCCACTAATGTAAAAGATACACTTAGAAGTACCTTTGGATGCGATAGTGTTTATAGAACAACCGCCATAACCATTCAGGATATTGCCCCGCTCATTCAAACAATATTTCTTGCAGACTGCGACAGTGTTGTTTATAACAATCATACTTACACTTCTACAATAACAACCAAGGATACCATTAGAAGTATTTTTGGTTGCGATAGTATCCTCATCAATTTAAACATAAGAATATCAGGGAAACCAAGCAAAGATTCTATGACTCTTATTGGTTGCGACACAATAAGATACAATGGAATTTTATATTCGGATTCTATCATCATAAGAGATACTATAAAAACTGTTTTTGGATGTGATAGTGTTTATAAAATAGCTAACATACTAGTTAAACATCTACAGGCTACAAATAAAACAGATACACTATTAGCTTGCAATACAACAACATTTAACGGAATTACTTATACAGACTCTGCAACGGTATTAGATACTTTAAAAAGCGCAGAAGGTTGCGACAGTATATACAGAACCACTTTTATAAACGTTCAGAAAATTAATCCTTTAATTAAAGATAGTACATTTAATGGTTGTTTAAATGTGATATACAATGGTATAACCTATTCGGCAACAACCAATTTTACGGATACAATTAAAACTACCCTGGGATGTGATAGCGTACTACAGAATATTCACATCAATATTCGAAACCTAATACCAGTAATTGACCGCGATACTTTGACTGCATGCAATAAAGTATTACTTAATGGTATAACATATACAACATCTACAATTTTAAGAGATACAATTAAAACGGTTGAAGGGTGTGATAGTATTTACAATATTACACACATAATAATCAAGGTTACTACAGTCACACAATCCAACACATTCTATTCTTGCAGCAGTATTTTTTACAATGGAAGCAACTATACTTCATCAACTATTGTTAGGGATACTATAAGAAATGCTGCTGGATGTGATAGTATTTACAAAGTAACAACTCTTACAATTCAAAATACACAAACAACTAATAATAGTACAATTTCAGGATGTGATAGTGTGGTATTTAATGGTGTGGTTTATACTATTTCAAAAATTGTAAGAGATACGGTAAGAACAGCACAATTTTGTGACAGCATTTACAACATTACAAACATTGTCGTAAAACATATAACACCTGTTAGCAAGACAGATACTGTTAAAGGATGTAACAGTATTATTTTTAATGGTATAACTTATACATCTTCAACTATTGTACTAGACACCTTAAAAACCCCTGAAGGATGTGATAGTGTTTATAGAACTAATCATCTCATAATAAAGTTACTAATTCCTGTCACGACTACAACTAATTTAACAGGTTGCAAATCCTTGGTTTATAATGGAGTTACATATACTACATCTTCGGTAGTTAATGATACTGTAAGAACGTTAAGTGGTTGCGATAGTCTTTATAAAATAATCAAAATCAACATTGTTCTACCTACGACAGCTAACAATTTAGTTACCGGTTGCCACGGAAGTGTGATATTTAATGGAGTAACTTATACTGCATCGACCACAGTTTTAGATACTATCAAAACTACATTTGGTTGTGATAGCATTTACAGAACAAATCAGATTGTGATTGAAAACATTACACCTAACAATAAAGTAATAAATTTATCTGGCTGTGGAAGTGTTCTATATAATGGCATTACTTATACAACACCAACTGTATTAAAAGACACAATAAAAAGCATTGGTGGCTGTGATAGTATTTACAGAACAGTAAACATTAGCATAGTAATTACTCCGGTTACAAATTCAAATATAATGAATGGTTGTGGTAGTGTAACATTCAATGGAATTACTTATACATTTTCTACCATGGTTAAAGACACTATAAGAACTGCCGGTGGATGTGATAGTATCTATAACATTACTTCTATAAATGTCCAGAATATTACACCTATAAAAGACACAATAATCTTTAGGGGTTGTAGTGGAAATGTTGTTTTTAATGGTACAACTTATACAGCTTCAACTATAATAAAGGATACAATTAAGAGTTCTTTAGGCTGTGACAGTATTTATAAAATAAACAAAATCATAGTTGAAAACATAGTACCAATTACTAAAACAATCACTCTTATTGATTGTAAAAGCATTGTGTATAATGGAGTAACTTATGTAAGTTCCTCATTAATAAAAGATACTGTAAGAACACAAGGTGGCTGTGACAGTATTATAAAAAGGGTTTCAATCAACATATATACAGCAGCAAATACAACGGTTAACCTTAAGGGATGTAACAGTTTAACATTTAATGGAATTACTTATACCACTTCAACGACAATAAAGGATACTGTTAAATCTGTTTCTGGTTGTGATAGTATAAGAAGAACCATAAACATTACCATTCAAAATATCACCCCTATTTCTGGAAATAACATAGTTGCAGGATGCAATAGTGTAACCTTCAACGGAGTTACCTACACTACATCAACCGTTGTAAAAGACACCTTAAAAACAACTTTAGGTTGCGATAGCATCTTCAGAACTAACTTCATTGTTGTACAGTTTGTAACACCAGTTGCTAACATGACGACACTGTACGGTTGCGGCAGCCTGAATTATCATGGCATCACTTACACATCATCAACAGTGGTGAGTGACACAACCAAGAGCATCGGCGGATGTGACAGTTTGTATAACACAACAACCATCAACATTGTTACACCTCTAACAATTGTCAACAACATTCAGGGTTGCAACAGCCTTGTATTTAATGGAATTACTTACACCAATTCAGCCGTGGTAAGCGATACCGTAAAATCAATCACCGGTTGCGATAGCTTATTAAGGACCAACAATATAATCATTCAGCAACTTACACCCACCCGAGATACTATTGTTTTTAGGGGCTGCCAGGGCAGTGTTACTGTAAATGGAATTTCCTATACATCTTCTGAAATTCTACATGACACTATTAAAAGCAGTTTTGGCTGTGACAGTATTTTTAAGGTTTCCAAAATTATTGTAGAAAATATTTCACCTATCAGAAAAACTATTACGTTAGTAGATTGCAAACCTATAACATATAATGGGATTACTTATGTAAGTTCATCTTTTATTAGAGACACACTAAAGACACAGGGGGGTTGCGATAGTGTTTGGCTTAGTGTATCAATTAATATCTATGCACCTACAGTACAAACCATTACAATAAGAGGATGCAACAGTACTACTTTTAATGGCATAACCTACACCACTTCTACTATTATAAAGGATACCGTAAAATCTAACTCTGGTTGTGATAGCATAAGAAGAACAATAAATATTATTATCCAGCAAATCACCCCGGTTCCCGGAAGTAATTTAGTGGCAGGTTGTAACAATGTCATCTTCAACGGTGTAACTTATACCGCATCAACAACAGTACTTGACACACTAAGAACCACGATGGGATGCGACAGTATTTTCAGAACCAATTACATTGTAGTGCAGTTTGTTACACCGGTTACAAACGTGGCAACATTGTACGGTTGCGGCACCCTGACTTATCATGGCATAACCTACACATCATCAACAGTAATAAACGATACAACCAAGAGCATTGGTGGATGTGATAGCTTGTACAACACAACTACCATCAACATTGTAACACCAATAGCAACAGTCAACAACATCCAAGGTTGTAACAGTCTTGTCTTTAATGGCGTCACATACACCAATTCAGCAGTAGTAAGCGATACAGTAAAATCAATCACCGGTTGCGATAGTTTATACAGAACCAACAACATCAACATTCAAATTATTAATCCATTACCGGGAAGTAATATAGTAGCAGGTTGCAACAGTGTAACTTTCAACGGCGTCACTTACACTGTATCGACTACTGTAAAGGATACTTTGAAAACCACTTTAGGCTGCGACAGTATTTTTAGAACCAACTACATAGTTGTGCAGTTTGTTACTCCCGTTACAAAAGTGACAACATTGTATGGTTGCGGCAGCCTGACTTATCATGGAATTACCTACACCGCATCAACAGTAGTAAACGATACAACCAAGAGCATAGGAGGATGTGATAGTTTGTACAACACAACAACCATTAACATTGTAACACCAATTGCAACTGTTAATAACATTCAGGGTTGTAACAGCCTGGTA
>JANPGE010000328.1:0-3670 GCA_031423805.1 Segetibacter sp.
AAGTTTTGCAGCCCAGGCAAAGCACGTTGATGAAATTGGTTGTTTTTGTACCCGTTTCTGATGCTGAAAAAGTACGAAATGCACTGTTTGAGGCAGGTGGCGGTACAATTGGTAAATACAGCGAATGTAGCTTTAGCGCAAAGGGAACAGGAACTTTTAGGCCCGGCGAAGGAACTGACCCACATGTAGGAGAAATCGGTAAACGGGAAATTTTGGAAGAAGAGAAAATTGAAATCATTTTTCCGGTTTATCTTAAAGACAAAATGTTGGATGCAATGTTGAAAGCACATCCATATGAAGAAGTGGCTTATGATTTACTGCAATTGAGCAACAATTTTCAGGAAGTTGGTAGCGGATTGGTTGGCGAACTGGAAAATGAGATGAATGAGGTTGATTTTCTTGCCTTATTGAAGAAACAATTTGGATTGTCAGTTTTCAGGCATAGTCCACTTTTAAATAAAAAAGTAAAAAAAGTTGCGATGTGTGGTGGTGCCGGTAGTTTTTTAATCAAGACTGCATTAGGGGCCGGTGCTGACTTTTATATTACCGGAGATGTGAAATATCATGAATTTTTTGATGCCGAAAACAGGATGGTAATTGCTGATATTGGGCACTTTGAAAGCGAACAGTTCACCATTGAGCTTTTATATGATATTTTACATTCAAAATTCCCTACCTTTGCCGTCCTTAAAAGTGAGGTAAAGACTAATCCTGTCAATTATTTCATATAGGTACGTGGTTCAATAGCTCCTCAAAATCGCTGCGGAAAAGGCTCAATCAGGGCTGAAAAGATGAACGGATTGCGACGCAACGATGCTTAACCGGAGTACAAAAAGCTGGTATCAAAAAAAGGTTTTTTAAAAGAAATTAAACACAAATATGGCGGCTGTAAAAGACTATTCAGTAGAAGAAAAATTAACCGCACTGGTTAAATTACAAAAAGTTGATAGCAAACTTGATGAAATAAGTATCCTGAAAGGTGAATTACCTATGGAAGTAAGCGACCTTGAAGATGAAATTCAGGGCCTACATGCAAGGCAACTACGTGTAGAAGAGGAAATAAATGGTATTTCTGACTTTATCAACAAAAAGAAAGAAGCTATTGTAGAAGCTGAAGCATTGCTGAAAAAGTACGAAAAGCAAAGTGAAAACGTAAAAAACAACCGGGAGTTTGAAGCTATCAACAAAGAGATAGAAATGCAACAACTGGAAGTTAAGTTGGCTGAAAAGCATATAAAAGATGCCAATGAAGAAATAGCTGAAAAAATAAAGCTATTGGATGCTGCAAAAAAACAAATAGCCGGCAAAGAAGGCATTCTAACCAATAAAAAAGGCGAATTGCAAAAAATTATTGCCGATACTGAAAAAGAGGAAAATGTATTAAAAGCACTTAGCGAAAAAGCAAGAACTGCTTTGGATGCCCGTCTTTTATTTTCTTATGACCGTATTCGTAACAACTACCGCAACGGATTAAGTGTGGTGCCGGTAATGAGAGATTCTTGTGGTGGATGTTTTAATGCTATACCTCCACAAAAACAAAGCGAAATTAAGCAACACAAGAAAATTATTGTATGCGAAAACTGTGGAAGAATTCTTGTAGACGAGGATTTGAGTAGCAACGTTACTACAAAGTAAAATTATTTCTTACAATATTAAAGCTGTCCTTTTGGGCAGCTTTTTTGTTTATATCCATTATCTCCTATAATAAATCAGCTTCATTAATGAATAATTTAATTCCCATATTTTGGTGGATTAAAATCTTACATTCCATGTAACAGATGGAAGTATGGGAAATAAGGAAACCTGTTTTGCCTCTACTTTAAGGTCGCCGGAGTTTACACTACCCGATTGATCAAAATATATGAAGAATGGATTCATACGGCTGTAAATGTTATATATACTGAATACCCAACTATCCGTATACTTTTTCTTGCGTTTGTGTTGTGGAGTAAGCGTTGCAGAAATATCTAGTCTGTGATAAGGTGCTAAACGGTAAGCATTAATCCTGCTGTTTTCCTGCGTAAGAATTCCATTGATAAAATAAAATCTTTCAGGAATAGTTGTTGAGTTGCCGGTTCCATAAACAAATACTGACGACAACTTCCACTTTTTGTTTAACTCATACGTTCCAACAACCGACATATCGTGCCTGCGGTCAAATTTTGAAGGGTATTTATTGCCCTCGTTTAGGTAAGGAAACTTGCGCCATGTCCAGCTAAGTGTATAACCGACCCAACCTGTAAAGCGACCTCGTACCTTGTTGACAAACAATTCTGCTCCGTAACTCCAACCTTTTCCAAATGTAAATTCTTCTTCAGGATCTTTTAAAGATGGCGTATATCCTTCTTTATATTCTATTTGATTCTGCATGGTTTTGTAATACAATTCCAAAGATGTTTCATACATGTTATTATTGAAATTGCGGAAATAGCCTGCGGCATACTGCCATCCAATTTGCGGTTTTACTCTATAAGTACTAGGCACCCATAAGTCTGTTGGTAATGTACTGCCTGCATTGCTTACCAGATGAATAAATTGCAGATTGCGGGTGACAGCAGCCTTTATAGATGCATCTTCGTTGAGTGTATAACGAAATGTAACACGAGGTTCAAATCCGCCGTAATACTTAACAGTTTGACCACTTTTAAATACAGTACTGTCTAATTTATTACCAAAGTTATCAGTGGTATAGGTTGTAAAAGGACCTACCTGCTGAAATCCGCCATAACGTAAGCCTGCATTAACTTTTAGCTTATCAGTTACATCCCAGTCATCCTGTATATATAGTGCATATTCGTGGGCATATTTTCGGTTGGCATTATTGGGTGCGAATATTGTAGTGTCCTGCTGGGCTGTAAGAATATTAGGCAAAAATCTATGGTAAGTATATAGTGCTCCAAACTTTATTTTATGCTTAGGCAATGGATAAAAGTCAAAATCAGTTTTAAAATTCAGGTCTTTAATTCCCGATGAAAGTTTGATTGCAAAATCATTTTGCGCCGCAGAAAATGCAAACTTATAATCGTTGTAGACCAATGAAGTATTACTGAATAATTTTCGGTTAAAAATATGATTCCATCTAAAGGTTACGGTAGAATTACCCCATGGAATATTTACTTTAAATGATCTTTTTGAATTATTAAAATCAAATACATCGCGACCAAGATAGCCGCTAAGGTATATTCGATCTTTATCTGAAAGAATGTAATTGATTTTGGCATTAAAGTCATAAAAATAATAGCCTGAACCATAGAATTCACTTGTCTTTTTGATAGCAGGTTTTACAAGTGCGTCTATATAAGTACGGCGTGCAGAAACAATATAAGTCATCTTATTTTTCTTAATGGGTCCCTGGATCGAAAACCTTGATGCTATAAGTCCAATGCCTGCATCTATCTGTGTTTTATTCATATTTCCATCCTTCATACTAATATCAACAACCGAAGAAAGCCGGCCACCATACTGTGCAGGCATACCGCCTTTTATGAGAGAAACATTTTTTATGGCATCTGAATTAAAAACAGAGAAGAAGCCAAATAAATGGCCTGTATTGTAAACCACTGCATCATCTAATATTATAAGATTTTGATCCGGGCCACCGCCTCGAACATAAAAACCCGAATTACCTTCGCCACTGTTACGCACACCGGGCAATAACTGTAATGTTTTT
>JANPGE010000329.1:0-14355 GCA_031423805.1 Segetibacter sp.
CCCATATTACAAATCTGTTTTTGAATTTGTAAATCGCCATCCGGCAATTACCCTTCAAACAGGAATAGAAACAATAAAAAATTATGGTGCTGAAAAAGCAACAAATACTGCAAGAAAAAATCCGGCTTCCGGCTCTTACTATGATGTTTTTAATGCTGGCATTACTTTAAAAGCAAATGAACCTATTCAATTATACAACAAAAGCAAACTGGTACCCGGTGTAGAAACATTGCCCGATTTTTTGCTATGGATGGGTGCCATTTTTGAACAATTTGGCGGTACAGCAGGCGGCTATGGCCACGATAAGGAAGCAGTTGCTTTTAAAGAAAATGGTAATCCCTACATTACAGCACCAATCATTTGCTACGAAAGCATTTATGGAGAGTATGTAACCAATTATGTACAAAAGGGGGCTAACCTGCTAACCATAATGACCAACGATGGATGGTGGGGCAATACTGCAGGCCACAAACAACACCTTGAGTATGCCAGATTAAGAGCTGTAGAAACCCGTAAATGGGTTGCCCGCAGCGCTAATACAGGCATTTCAGCAGTTATTGATAATACTGGTGAAATTGTAGATTCACGCAAATGGGATGAAGCATCCTTTATTAAATATTCAATACCCGCTAACGACGGTTCAACATTTTACGTACGTAATGGAGCTATCATTTATAAGCTGGCAGTATTTATGCTGGTAATATTATTAGCCTATCACCTTGTTATGCTTATAAAAAAGAGATTTGTCACAAAGTCAATATAATTTTTTTATAGCAGGATGGTTTTCTGTACAGAATACTGAACAAATAATTTGAAAGAATAACAAATGCCCATTTTTGAGTTTTATCAATACTAAAATTAATTTTATGGAAAAGAATTTTCAATATAAGACAGCTACTGTCAATTATACAATAGAGGGCAAGGGTGATGCAGTATTGTTGCTGCATGGTTTTGGAGAAGATAGTTCGATATGGAAAGACCAGTTTCATTTTTTAAAAGAAGATTACACTGTTATTACACCTGACCTTCCCGGTAGTGGCAAGTCTTCAATTTTAGAACAGAGTGAAGTATCAATAATTGATTATGCATCCTGCATATTTGCTCTATTAGAAAATGAAAATATAGAAAAATGTTATTTGCTTGGACATAGTATGGGAGGTTACATAACCTTAGCATTTGCAGATGATCATCCTAAAAAATTATTGGGTTTTGGTTTGATCAACTCTACTGCTTTTGCCGATAGTCCAGAAAAAAAGAAAAGCAGGTTACAAGGTATAGAAATGATAAAGGAACATGGTGGATATTCATTTTTAAAGACTGCAATTCCTACCTTATTTTCCAAAAATTTTAAAAATGAACATCCTGAAATAGTTACTGATCTGGTGGAAAAAAGTAAGCAGTTTAGCAACGAGGCACTTATGCAATATTACACAGCAATGATGAACAGACCCGACACTACTGCTGTGTTGCAAAATACAGAGGTCAGGGTATTATTTGTTATCGGAACAGAAGATAATGCTGCACCGTTAAATGATCTGTTACAACAAATCCATTTACCCAAAATGGCTCAAATACACATTTTAGATGGAATAGGTCATATGAGTATGTTAGAAGCCGGCGAAAAACTAAACTCATACCTGTTGGAATATCTGGGAAACAATTAATATTTTGTAGCTAAGATTCAAATTCTTCTTAACACATAATTAGCAGTTAGCTAACCAACGAATAAGTCCCGTTTTTAATCAACCTTTTGTAATTTCACTGCTTCTATTAACAATATTATAAATAGAGTTGTTATAATCAAATGGGTTCAATTACGACACCCAATCAAATGAAGAAATATTATACAATTATATTATTACTATTACTTTCTTTTCCGGTTTATGCAAGTCATATTGCCGGCGGGGAATTGTTTTATGAATATGTAGGTCCGGGTTCTACTGCTAATTCAAGTAGGTATAAAGTTACCATGCGACTCTTCAGAGATTGCAATTCAGCAGGACAGGTTCTAACTGCTGAAACAGTAACAATTGGTATTTATAACAGGCAAACCGGCAACCTTGTAAATCAACTTGGGCTCAATCTTCAACCTATACAAACAATCCAATTAAACACTGCAGCTATTCCATGCCTTGTAAATCCTCCTGATGTTTGTTTTCAAATTGGAGTATTTACAAATACTATTGATCTTCCTAACATAGACCCGGGCTATACTCTTATCTGGATAAGATGTTGCAGATCTGATATGATTGCTAATATGGCACTTAGTACAGGTGTGGGGGCAACATTTGTTACCAATATTCCGGGCAACACCGTATTACCTACCGGTCACAACAGCAGCCCACAGTTTCTGGTAAAAGATACCGCACTTGTTTGTAAACAAAAGAGTTTTATTCTTGATTTTGGCGCAACTGATGCAGATGGAGACTCTCTAAGCTATGAGTTTTGCGATGCTTATGGAGGTGGTACATCTTCGGCTCCAAATCCCGGCCCTTCGCCAACTTTGCAACTCAATGGTGTTTCTTATAAATCACCTTTTACTGGTAACAATCCTCTGGGAGTTGCAGTTTCAATTGACCCCAAAACCGGCAGAATAACAGGCACAGCTCCTAATGCCGGCAGATATGTTATTAATGTTTGTGTTAATGAATGGCGAAATGGTGTTATTTTAAATGAACACCGCAAAGATTTTATTCTTCAGGTGGGTAATTGTGACTATGCTGCCGCAGACCCATTACCACAGGTAGGTGAACCATCTATTCCACAGTTCAATTATGAATTTATTTCTTGCAAAAGTTTTACTGTATATTTTATAAACAATACTAATTCATCTGTAATAACAAGTTATCATTGGGATTTTGGAGTAGACACAACCTTAAGAGATACCTCAAATCTTGCCACTCCATCTTATACCTATCCTGACAGTGGTACGTTTACAATAAAACTAAGAGTATCAGGATCCAATAGCTGTATTGATAGCAACAGTGTTACTATTGGTATTTATCCGGGGTTTAAAGGAGACTTTAATGTAACGGGAAATTGTTTCAAAAACCCATTTATTTTTACTGATAAAAGTTCAACTACTTACGGTACTATCAATACATGGCGGTGGAATTTTGGAGATGTAGCAACACTTGCTGACACTTCTAGACTACAAAACCCCTCATACATTTATCCCAATCAAGGCACCCGCAATGCTACACTGCTTGTAACGGATAGCAAAGGGTGTATAGATACCGTTACAAAACCAATAATTGTTAGAGATGTTCCTTTTCTATTTCTTCCCTTTCACGATACTATAATTTGTAGTATAGATACCTTGCAATTACATGCACAAGGTACAGGAATATTTTCCTGGACACCGGCATATAACCTTATTAATGCGGCAGACTCAAACCCATTTGTATATCCAAAAATCACCACCACGTATCAGGTATCCTTACTGGAAAATAGCTGTATTGCAAAGGATACTATTAGGGTCAATGTAGTGGATTCCATTTCAATAGATGCAGGACCGGATACAACAATTTGCAGCAGTGATATTCTTATTCTAAAACCGTCAAGTGAAGGTTTGGCCTACTACTGGACTCCAACTACCGGAATTGTTAGCAATCCTAACATTAAGAACCCTTCTATTAGTCTGGTATTTAATCCATATGCCAGAAAAGATACTACAGTTGTTTATTCGGTAAGAGCTACCCTGGGAAAATGTGAAGCAAAAGATCAAATAAAAATTAAAGCTGTCAGATATCCAATAGCAAATGCAGGACTCGATGATTCTATTTGTTACAAACAAAAAATTAATTTGTCTGCAACAATTTTAGGAGCTGATTTTGTCTGGTTTCCTAAAAATAGTTTGACCAACTCCAATACACTTACGCCTACAGCATCACCACAAAATACAACTACTTATAAAATAACCGTAACAGATACTCTGGGATGCCCAAAACCGATAAGCGACGAAGTGATAATTAAGGTAATACCGCAAGTTATAGCTTACGCTGGTCATGATACCAATATTGTAGTTAACCAACCGCTGCAACTACATGCAGAAGGTGGAACCAACTATGCATGGACTCCCACAACGGGCCTTAACAATCCATTTACATCAGACCCTATTGCCATATTGGGTCCCGGTATAGACTCAATCAGATACACCGTTAGAGTAACATCAGGGCCTGGATGTTTTGGGGAGGACAATGTAAAAGTTGTGGTATTTAAAACATCTCCCGACATATTTGTTCCATCTGGGTTTACGCCTAATGGAGACGGAAAAAATGATGTCTTAAAACCAATTCTGGTAGGGTTAAAAGGACTTGATTTTTTTAGAATTTACAATAGACTGGGTCAACTATTATATTTTACTAACTCTGTTGGAGAAGGTTGGGATGGTAAGTTTCAGGCTACAGAACAAGCGACTGGAACTTTTGTTTACATGGCCCAGGCCACAGATTACCTTGGAAAAACAATTTTTAGAAAAGGTACGGTGGTACTGATAAGATAAACTGTTAATCCAAATGCTTACCCATAAAACCACTTCAATTGATATGTATCACATTGATCATTTGTAATCAATAGCAAATAAAACTACAAAACCAACAATGGAAAAAATAGTTCTCATAACAGGCGCAACATCCGGCTTTGGAAAAGCAATGGCCGAAAAATTTGCCCATGGTGGATGGAATTGCATTATTACCGGCAGAAGGGCTGATAAACTTCATGCATTAGCAGATGAACTTAGAGACAAATATCAGATAAGGGTATTGAGTCTTGTTTTTGATGTAAGTAATAAACAAGAGGTAGAACAAAATCTTGAAAACCTGCCTATTGAATGGCATAACGTAGAATTGTTAATAAACAATGCAGGTCTTGCTTTGGGAAGAGATCCAATAGACAAGGGCAATACAGATGATTGGGATACCATGATAGACACAAACGTAAAAGGATTGCTTTATGTAACACGTGCAATAGCACCATATATGGTATCCCGCAATAAGGGACACATTATCAATATGGGTAGTATAGCCGGCAAAGAAGTGTATGAGAATGGAAATGTTTATTGCGCAACAAAATTTGCTGTAGATGCTATAAGCCGGTCTATGCGTATTGATTTATTACCTCATAAAATAAAAGTTACCAGTATAAACCCCGGAGCTGCTGAAACAGAATTTTCTTTAGTACGCTTTAAGGGTGATGAAGAAAAATCGAATGCTGCCTACAAAGGATATACTCCACTTTATGCACAAGATATAGCAGACATAGCATGGTATTGTGCAAACCTTCCGGCTCATGTATGCATTAATGATATACAAGTAACTTGTACTGCACAGGCTAATGTTGTGAATTTCTTAAAAGCTTAATAGTTGATTTCTGTATTCAGAACCATTAAATATAACCCCTTAAATCATCGGAATATATATCATCAGGCGGTTGCCAATGCAGCTATGAGTTCTGCCTGTTTCCAATCTTCGGGGGTATCTATGTTAACATGCCATGGGCTATCACTTTCAAGATAAGAAATGGTTTTGCCATAAATATTGTTGTGTAACAAAATGTTATCAGCCTTAAAAACGTATACACTACCATCTCTTGCATATGCAGGGGGCAGGAGTTGCCTGTTTGGAATAATGGATTCTTCTCCTGTCGAAATTTGCAGAAATCCATCTGATCCGGGAGTGAAAACCCAATGAGGGTTAAATTCATGAGGAACCTTTTTTACAGAAAACAGACAATCGGCACCTGAATCTTTGAATGCTTTTATACATTTATCTGCAAAACCCCTACTTCTAAATGGACAGGTAGCCTGCAACAAACATACGGTATCATAATTTTGCCCTTTTCTTATAAAATAATTAAGTGCATGCTTTATGACTTCGGCCGTAGGTGTATGGTCGGCTGATAAATGTGAAGGTCTCATAAAGGGTACTTCTATCATTGTAGAGGCCGCAAGGGCAGCAATGGAAGTTGAATCTGTACTTAATATTGCACGATCAATTAAACGACTTTCTATTGCTGCATCAAATGTGTAGGCAATAAGTGGCCTGCCATTAAGCAGCTTGATATTCTTGCCCGGTACTCCCTTTGATCCCGATCTTGCCGGTATGATGCACAATGTTTTCATCTTCCTGAAATTGAAGTATTTTACTGAATCTTAGTTGTACTTTAGACAAAACATCTGCCATACGTACACCTGCATCACCTCTACCGTATATAAAGGATTGACCAGGTCTTTTGTGATGCTTCCAGTATTGTATAGCATCTAAAATTTCATTTTTATTATGATCTACATCTATAACATTCTCCGCTCTTTCTCTTCCTGACTGACGGCTACCGATATTAACAACCGGTATGCCCATAAATGAACATTCTCTTATGCCCATACTACTATTACCGATCAGGCATTTAGAGTTATAAACAAGTTTTAGAAAATCCGTTGGCATCATGTTGTCAAAAAAGTGAACATGACTCATATTTGCATCATTCCGACATGAACGTATGCTGTAAGAAAATGCATCTGATCCGGCATCTGCATTTGGTGAAAACCAAAACACAGGCATATCTATAGCTTTTATAGCCTCAAGGGTTTCTTCGGCCTGAAATTTAGCCTCGTTAAACTCTGTAGTTACCGGATGTTGCATAACAACCATATATCCTTTTGAAAAATCCGGATTTTTGCCAGATCCACCATACAATTTGTAGGGGTCAAAATTTAATGCAGGATTTTCCAAAACTTCCGCAGCAAGGTCTATAGAAGGACAACCTGTATTGAAAACAAATTTGGGATCCTCCCCCAATTTAACAACTGTTTTTCTTGCAAGCTCATTGCAAACCAAATGTACATCAGCAAACTTGGTATTGGCATGCCGAACCTTTTCATCTATACTACCTGTTATTTCCCCACCCTGAATATGTACTAAGGGAATATTTTGGTACGCAGCTGCAATAGATACAGCTATAGTTTCAAATCTATCTGCAATAACAACTACCATGTTTGGTTTTAACTGATAGAAAACATTGGATAATTCTACAAGTCCAAGACCTACAGTTTTAGCCATACTAGTTAAGTTTTCAGAGTCTAACACAGTATAAACCTTTTCACTTATCGTAAAACCATCATCCTGAATAATATTTTCAATATTACCATATTTATTGAGCAATGCAGGCCCTGCAAGTACAATTTGCAACTCTAGTTCGGGATGTTCCTGAATGGCTTTTAGTGTAGTTTTAATACGGCTGTAGCTTGGCCTTGCTGTAATGACTACACAGACTGTTCTTTTGTTCATGGCTAAGAATTTAAGTCCTTATTGGTTAAAAAATCCCATTGGTTTTTAGCTTCTATTAGCCTTTTTCCAATGACTTGTTTATAGTCCCTCGGAGCAATTCCAAGCCCGGCGGGTTTTTTAGCCTCCAGATCGTTTATGGTTAAAACATGTCCGGCGGTTAAATAATTATTTATACAAAGTGACTTTCCAAATAAATTTTTCAAATCCTGTTTATTTGCTACTTGCTCATCTTTTAGCTCTTGACTTTGTAAAGAGCTTTTTATTTGATTCACTCCGCTAACCAACATTTTTACTTCATCTATTTCTAAAGACGCTTTTGCATCAGGGCCAAACATCCGCTTGTCAAATACAACATGAAACTCTAATATCTCTGCTCCCAAAGCGGTGGCGGCCAGGCAGGCATAAACTCCACCACTGTGGTCAGAAAAGCCTGTTGAAATTTTATAACGGTCTTTAAATTCTTTTATTGTGTGTAAACCCCAATCTTTGGGTTGTGAGGGATAAACAGTTGAACATTGTAAAATACTAATATCTATATTTTTTTCCCTAAACAACAGTATGGTTTCGTTCAATTCATCCATTGTACTCATTCCACTGGAAACAATAACCCGTTTACCGGTTTTTGCTATTTTTTCTAAGAGAAGATGATTGCTGACCTCACCTGAACCTATTTTATAAGCATCTACTCCTGCGGTTTCTAATACATCTACTGCTTTGCAGGAAAACGGGGAAGAAATAAAAAGCAACCCAACTTTGTGACAATGGTCTTTTACCTCTATCCATTGCTCTACTGATAATTCCATTCTTTTCCAATAATCGTAACGGGTTTTATCAACATAACTAAATGGAATACGAAAGGCCTCATGTATACTACTTTCGGCCTCGGCTATATGTGTTTGAAACTTTATAGCGTCCACACCTGTATCAGCCAATGCGTCTATGTAGGAGTGTAAAATGCCAATGCTTCCGTCATGCGCCTGTGCTATTTCAGCTATAATCATGTATTATAACAGTTGAATTTTGGATTAAAATCTCCTTAAAATTAAGTAAGTATTTCTGAATTTCCTTATTAATAACGAAAAGAATAAATTAATAAGTATGAAAAAGGTCAACAAAAAATATGGAAGCTAAATATTTACCATTTTTCATCATCCGATATATTTCCGTCATGCCTGAATTTCTTTTTGGATTCAATTTTCTGCATTTGTCGTTCTATTATCATAGTAGAAATTACATCGCCGGCCGGCGTGTCCGAGGCTTGGGCCAATAATTCTTTTAATTTTTTTTCGGAAATGTCAAGACGATATAAAATGTCAACCAATTTTGAGAAGTTGGAATTGATCAGGAAATTGATTTTTGTAGAAAGTAATTTTTTGAACTCATCGTAACTATAGCCTGTTGATTTCAGCTCTAATTCAAATTCGGGGATTGCATTGGCTATTTCCTGTAATGAATTGTTTTCCATTTTTTTTTGACTTTAAAATTTTTCTACTACCCCTAACCCAAACAATGCAAAATCGTATTTGGCAGGGTCAGCTTTGTCAAATTTACGAAGATGGGCCGTGAGTTCAAGTCCTGCCTGCCAATCTATTTGTTTGCGTTGCAGCAGATTGAAACGATGCGCCACTCTTGCTACATGCACATCAATAGGACAAATAAGTTTTGCAGGGGAAATATTTGTCCAAATGCCAAAGTCCACCCCCATATCATCGCTCCGTACCATCCACCGCAGAAACATATTAAGGCGTTTGCAGGTACTGTTTTTAAAAGGTGCAGCAATGTGTTTTTGAGTTCTCCGCGGTGCATCTTCCAGTGAAAAAAAGTATTCGAAGAAATGGTTGAGACCGTTTTCTATTGTTTTGTCTTTGTGTTGTATGCCTTCGGCAAATGCACTTTCGAGTGAAATGTGTTTGTTGTAGTGATGTTGTAAGAAATGTACAAAGTACAGCAAGTCAGTATCATTAAACGTTCGGTGCTTGAAGCCAAGCAAAGCCTTTAAATCATTATCAGAATGATGAAGAATAAACTGATGCGGCGCATTGTCCATCCGTTGTAGTAGTTCGCGGCATTTGTTTATGATGATGGTTCGATTGCCCCATGCAAAAACAGCAGCAAACAAGGCTGCAATTTCTATGTCTTGTTGTTTTGAGAAAAGATGGGGAATGCAAATAGGGTCATCTTTGATGAAGGCAGGTGTGTTGTATTGAGCTACTTTGGTGTCGAGGAATTCTTTTAGCGATTGTTTTTTCACACAACGAAACTAAGGAGACAAACGATTTCTCACAACGAATACAAAGACAACAACGTAAAAACTTGGTCTAAGTGATTTTAAATGGAGCTTTATTTTTCCCACAACGAAACAATGGAGGTAAAGACAACAACGTGATTACTTTGTCTCGTTGTTGTCTTTACCTCTTTGTGTGAAATATTTACCCTATCGCCTGTCTCAAATCCTCTATAATATCTTCGGCATCTTCTATACCCACACTAAGGCGGATGAGTGAATCGGACAATCCGTTTTTGATTCTTTCTTCTTTTGGAATAGATGCATGGGTCATACTTGCCGGGTGGTTAATAAGCGACTCTACGCCGCCAAGGCTTTCAGCTAATGAAAATACTTTGGTAGATGACAAAACTTTGATAGCTTTTTCTATGCTGTCGTCTTTGAGTGTAAAACTCATCATACCGCCAAAACCACGCATTTGGCGTTTGGCTATATCATAACCCGGATGGTCTTCAAAACCACACCAATACACCCTTTCAATTGCCGGATGGTTGCGGAGATAATGGGCCACTTTCTCTCCATTTTCGCAATGACGCTGCATACGTATATGCAAGGTCTTTATGCCCCGAAGCACTAAAAAACAATCCATCGGGCCGGGTACGGCACCACAGCTTTTTTGAATAAAATAAAGCCTTTCACGCAGGTCTGTATCGTTCAGCATCAGGCAACCATGAATGGTATCGCTGTGGCCGCCGAGGTATTTGGTAGCAGAGTGCATTACAATGTCTGCACCATCATCCAACGGGTTTTGCAGGTAAGGGGAAGCAAATGTATTGTCCACACACAGCAGGGCATTGTTGGCTTTTGCAATTTTTGCTACGGCTGCTATGTCTGTTATGTTCATCAACGGATTGGTTGGTGTTTCGGTCCAGATCAGTTTGGTGTTTTTGTTGATGACCGCGGTAATATTGGCCGTGTCCTGCATGTTTACATAATGAAACTTAATACCAAAACGCTCAAACACTTTGGAGAATAAACGGTATGTACCGCCGTACATATCGCTGGCTGCTATTACTTCGTCGCCGGGGTTGAGCAGTTTAATGACCGCATCAGTTGCCGCAACACCACTGCCGAAGCTTAGACCAAATTTTGCATTTTCAATTACCGCTAATGCATCTTCCAATGCCTTGCGGGTGGGGTTTTGACTGCGGGCATATTCATAGCCTTTGTGGTGGCCTGGGGCAGACTGCACATAGGTAGAAGTCTGATAAATAGGCACCATAATAGCTCCTGTACTTGGGTCAGGTTCTGCACCTGCATGGATGATTTTAGTATCTAGTTTCATAATAGTAGTCCCGCATGTGCGGGATTAGTGGCAAGATGTTTGACTTGCCTTTTTTAATTTTGTTTCACACAACGGTACAAAGATAACAAAGGGACAAAGGTGTTGTGTGATTGTATTCGTTGTCTCTTTGCGTGAAATAGCAAATGGTATAAAAAGCCAAATAGTAGCAATTCCGATGAAAGGATTGCGACCCCGCAAAACTGACGGGGCAGGCAGCAACGATGTTTTATTAGCAAACAAAAGCTGGTACAAAAATCCTACTCCCTAAATGACTTATTGACCAATGACTCAATGACTATTTCCTACCACCCAAGAATCCAGGCAAATATGAGCGGAGCCACAATGGTAGCATCGCTTTCTACAATGAATTTTGGTGTGTTGATGTCAAGTTTGCCCCAGGTGATTTTTTCGTTAGGTACGGCGCCGCTGTAGCTTCCATAACTGGTGGTGCTGTCGCTTATCTGGCAGAAATAACTCCAGAATGGTACATCGTGCCACTCCAAATCCTGGTACATCATCGGCACAACGCAAATGGGAAAATCACCCGCTATGCCGCCTCCAATCTGAAAGAAACCAACGCCTTTTCCACCGCTGTTTTCGCGGTACCACTCGGTCAGGTACACCATGTATTCAATTCCGCTTTTTACGGTGCTGGCTTTTAGTTCGTTTTTGATCACATAGCTGGCAAAAATATTTCCGGTGGTGCTGTCTTCCCAACCCGGCACTACAATCGGAATGTTTCTTTCTGCGGCAGCGACTATCCAACTGTCTTTGGGGTCTATTTCATAGTACTGCTTCAGGTCGCCGCTTAGTACTGTTTTGTAGAGAAATTCGTGTGGGAAATAGCGTTCGCCTTTGGCTTCGGCATCTTTCCACTGCTGCACCAAATGCTTTTGCAGGCGACGAAAAGCTTCCTCTTCGGGAATGCAGGTATCGGTGACACGGTTGTAGTGGTTTTCGAGCAAGTCCCACTCGTCCTGCGGTGTAAGGTCGCGATAATTAGGAACCCGTTTGTAATGGCTGTGTGCTACCAGGTTCATTACATCTTCTTCAAGATTGGCACCGGTACAACTGATGATGTCCACTTTGCCTTGACGAATCATTTCTGCGAAAGAAATACCCAACTCGGCGGTACTCATGGCGCCGGCAAGGGTAACCATCATTTTGCCACCTTCGGTCAGGTGAGTTTCGTAGCCTTTGGCTGCATCGAGTAATGCTGCCGAGTTAAAGTGGCGGTAGTGATGCGCTATAAATTGAGAAACAGTACCTTTTGTCATTGTATATATTTTGGAGGGCAAAAGTAAGCAAAAGGGAGGCAATGAACAATGAACAGTGAATAGTGAACAGTGCCTTGCCCGAGCTTGTAGGAATGTGACCCGGGAATAATGATGGAAGCAATCACAATCTCTCAAAACTTATCTGAGCCTTGCTAAAACAAAATCACGACCATTTCTGTAAAAAAGATCTTCGACAAACTCTTCTATGTTTAATCCTTCATTATGCAAATTGGCCTCTTTTAGTAAGGCCGGCAGTCGTTTTATGGTATCTTTTTTAAATTTACTCAAATCGTTAGCTGTTTTACAATTGTCTATTGCATTAATGAGTCCGTCAAAGTCGGTACCGAGGCATATTTGTTTAGCTGCTTTATTAACCGAAATTCCCTGCTGCCGGGCAACACCTAGAATGTGAAACACATTGTTGAAGAAAAACCTGAAATGCAACTGCTCATCTAATGCAGGATCTGTATTTTCAAATTCCTCGGTTGTCCAAATGCCTTCGTCTGAATTATACAATGGAAGGTTTTCCGGAGAAGGGCCAAGAAAAAAAGTGGCTTCCTTGCTGCTTATATATTCAATATCTGCGGGTTGGGTTACGCCCCTTATTACATTTTCATTGGCAAACCCCAGAATACGTTGGTCAAAAGACAAGCCAATCAATCCACCGGAGTTGAGTATTTCTTCTATGTCTTCATCGTATAAATTGATGCTGTTGCAATTGTAGTAGGTGTCTGGCAAATGTGTGCTTTGGGATTTAAGGTATTCCACTTTATACACCGTGTCTATTTTGATGGGCTTTGTAAGTAAATATTTTACCCGATCATTTATAGAAAGACCGGTAACGCCTGCATGGGTACAAATTATAGGCTGCCTGTAACTGCCATCGTCATTTTTCAATACTTCATACACCTGTCTCCTACTTCTCAAACTGGTATGTTTTATATCTATAAGAATGTCTTTTTCAATCATTTTTTCAATAACCTCATATCCCCACTTTGTAATACCGTTGCCAACCGGATAAAACAGGCTTTCGTTAAAGACTTGTATGCCATGCGCATGATTGCAAAATAAATTTTGCTGCAGATGGCAAATATTGATTGCAAGAATTGCGTGAAGGTTTGTAAACGCTTCGAAGTTTTTTGTGAATTGCTCTTTAGCATCAGCAGCAGCCGGGTCATTCATAAAACAATGAAGGCCTTCAACGCTTAAGAATCCATAAATATTTGCCTGAATTAGTTCGTTATAATCTTTCTTTTTTTGCAGAAGTACCAGCTTTTTTCCATTGGCCGATATTGAGTCTGTAAGTCTTTTTAGTTCAGTTTTTATTAAGTCATAACTGCTTTTTCCTTTTGAAATAAAATTAATCTGCTCAATATTCAACTGGTTTACCAATCCCTGATTTACTATTGGTTGCGTTGCAAGGCCTACAGCCATGTTAGACTCTGGGGCATGAAGCACCAAACCAAACAACTTAACCCCATCGCTCAACTGGGTAAGGGATGATTGGGAATTGAGCAGTTCATTGAACAACTCATTTATGCTTATGTTTTTGATAATAGACAAATCTATTGTAGCTACAATATTTTCCCAGGGGGAAATGGGATTTGCCTGATCAGTAAATTGAGGTTTTAAGCCTGGGTGGCAGTGAAAGTCGAAGAATGGCATAATACACAGTTGTAAGGTTTTGAAAGAATAGAGATTCACTAATAAAACTATAACGCTTAGGACAAATGAATTTACAACAATTAATCATGCATATGCAATAATTGTTTATTTAACCTGAAGAACTATCATAGCTGCTACCCTTTCACCGTCCATAGCGGCACTTACAATGCCTCCGGCATAACCGGCCCCTTCGCCACAGGGGTAAAGATTGCTGATTTGTGGGTGTTGCAAGGTTTCATAGTCTCTTGGTATTCTTACCGGAGATGATGTACGGCTTTCAGTTGCTACTACCAATGCATCATTGGTAAAATACCCTTTCATTTTATTTCCAAACAACTTAAAAGCATTTTGCAGGCTTTCATAAACAAACTTTGGTATAGCGGTACGTAAGTCAGTGCTACTTACTCCGGGTAAATAGCTACAATCAGGCATTGAGGATGAAATTTTATTGCTGCTAAAATCTACCATTCGCTGTGCAGGTGCTACTAATTTGCCGCCACCTGCTACAAAAGCATTATGTTCCACCATTTGCTGAAAATATAGCATGGCTAATGGTGAATC
>JANPGE010000330.1:0-18214 GCA_031423805.1 Segetibacter sp.
TGGATATTTGGTGCAAGGACTATAGACCGCATTGGCAAAGGCATTCGCACCGGCGCAAGAGATGCTATTCTTTCTGATGAAGCAACGCCTGAAACTAAAGGAAAAGTCTTTGGCTTCCACCGTTCTATGGATACGGTTGGGGCGGTTTTAGGGCCTTCATTGGCATTGGTCTATTTATATTTTCATCCGCTTGATTATAAGACACTTTTTTTTATAGCTTTTGTTCCGGGATTGTTGGCCGTTTTGGCTTCCTTTTACTTAAAAGAAAAAAAGATAGTAACAACATCCACAAAAGCTAAGACCTCTTTCTTTTCATTTTTAGGGTATTGGAAAACAAGTCCATTAGTTTATAGAAAGTTATTGGTTGGGTTATTAATTTTTACACTCTTTAATAGTTCAGATGTTTTTCTGTTGCTCAAGGCTAAGCAAGCAGGCATAGATGATACAATGGTTATTGGAGTGTACATTTTTTACAATATAGTTTATGCTTTATTTGCATTTCCCGTAGGTATACTTGCTGACAAAGTTGGATTGAAAACTATTTTCATTATAGGACTTTTATTGTTTACCATTGTATATGCAGGTATGGCCTTCAACAATAACATCTATATTATGTTTGGGCTATTTTTTCTCTATGGCATTTATGCATCTGCAACCGAAGGCATTTCCAAAGCATGGATTTCAAATATCTCTGACAAAAAGGATACTGCTACTGCAATTGGTACTTTTGCTGGTTTACAAAGTATTTGCACATTACTTGCAAGTTCATTAACGGGATTTATCTGGTATAAATTTGGTGGCTCTTTTGCTTTTTTAACTACAGCTATAGCAACTGTGCTTGTTGTTATTTATTTTCTTGCATCGAAAATAGAATCGGGTACAAATAAACAGGTATTGAAAAAATGGATATAACTCAATATATATTTACCTCAACCTCTGCATGGTCATTTGCCTTTTCGCAAATTTATTCAGGATAAATGTGTGAGCACCTTAATTTATCATATCAAATAACCTGGAATCATTTTATTATTTTTTTAAGTAAGAAATTATTGCTACTTTTTCATTGTGTAATAATTACACATTAATCTAAAAAGCGAATTGCCATGAAAATGAAAAACTTATTTTTTATCCCATTATTCCTATGTTTTTTTCTGTCTTCTTTTGCCCAAAATGGCGATGTGATGATTCAGGGTTTTGATTGGACATCCTGGAGTAACACTACGGGATGGTATAATGTGGTTGCTTCTAAGGCTACGGAAATGAAAAATGCAGGAATCAACACAATTTGGCTGCCACCTCCATCTGATGCTGCAGCCAATGAAGGTTATCTACCGAGGCAGTATTATTTGCTCAACAGCAAGTATGGTACACAGGCACAACTTACTTCATGCATCTCTGCATTGCATACCAACAATATGAAGGTGCTGGCCGACATTGTTATCAATCACAGGGTGGGTACCACAGGTTGGGCAGACTTTACAAATCCTACATGGGGTTGTTGGGCTGTTACCTCTGATGATGAGTGGAAGAACAATGGCGGTGTACCATGTGGTGCGTTTGATACAGGGGAGGGCTATGCTGCTGCAAGAGATGTTGATCACACCAATACAACAGTTCAAAATGATATTACTTCATGGATGAACTGGTTAAAAACAACTATTGGTTTTGACGGATGGAGATACGATCTTGTGAAGGGATTTAACCCTTCGTATGTTGCTAAGTACAATGATGGTACGCAACCTTACTTTAGTGTTGGTGAATTTTGGGATGGCAACAGACAGCTTGTTCAAAACTGGGTTGATGGAACAGCGCAAAAATCAACTGCTTTTGATTTTCCTTTAAAGTACAAATTGGCTGAAGCTGTAAATGGCAACTATTCGGTTTTAAATGCGGGCGGCCAATCTTCCGGTCTTATGGGATGGTCTCCCTGTAAAGCAGTGACCTTTATTGATAACCACGACACCTACAGAGATAACAATGCATTTCCGGCAGATAATGGAAAAGTATTGCAGGCTTATGCTTATATACTAACACACCCGGGCATACCTATGATATTCTGGGATCACTATTTTGATTGGGCGGGTTATAAAACGCCTATCAATGACTTGATAAAAGTGCGAAAGAACAATAACATTAACTGTAACAGTTTACTAAGTATTCAGGTGGCAGCAACAGATGTTTATGCTGCAATAATTGATAACAAGGTTGCCATGAAAATAGGATCAGCTTCATGGTCGCCTTCTGGCACCGGATGGATATTAAAAGCATCAGGAGTTAATTATGCAGTATGGGATAAACTGGATGCTTGTGCTGGATTTACACCGGTTTTAACTGTTTCACCTGCAGGCCCTTACACTGCCACAGCACCATTTAATGTAACTATTTCTGCAACAGCTCCAAACGGTATAACGCCTACTGTTTATTACACTACCGATGGATCTACACCAACAACAGCATCTGCTTCAGCCAACGGTTCTAGAGTTTTGAGTATTAATGCTACTACTACATTAAAGACTTTTGCTGTAGGCTCTAATGGATGCACCTCAGCTATTCAAACGCATACCTATACAATTAATAATGTCTGTACAAATTGCAGTTTCACTGTTTATTTCAATAAGCCTGCCTCATGGACAGCACCTAAAATATATTATTGGAATACAGTGCCATCAGGAGCAATGCCAACAGTAACCTGGCCTGGTGTTGCCATGCAGGTGTACAATGGCAACTGGTATAAATATACATTCACCGGTACAACCTCTACAAATATCATTTTCACTGATGGTACACGCCAAACAATAGACCTAACAAGAAATAAAACAGGCTATTATGATTTGGCAACCAACACATGGACTGATGGTGTACCACCTGTTGCAATAAATTATGTCATGGATGGAAATTTGGATGCGGTATCAACACAGATTGCTACTGCAAATGGCATTACATTGAATGCGCATTTCAACGGCACAAAACTTTATGTTGCGGCCAAATCAGCCACAAGTCTAGGCAAAGATGTTTTCATTTTTATTTCAAAAGCACCTGGTACTATGGCCGCCGCACCATGGGCTAAGGCCGGTCAGGTTGCAGGTAATAATATATTTATTGCCAATGAAAGCTCAAACAATTGGAATGGCTGGACGGGAGTTACAACAGGTGCAACAAGTGCTTCCGGGTCTTATCTAGAGGGTACCGTAGATGTTGCAACTTCTTTTGGCAGCGGTACTCAAACCGTCTATTTATCAGTTGGAGCTTATGGTACCAACGATGGGGGAGTGTTGACTCCACAGTTGCCTGTGGCAGTGCAGACCAATGGGAGTATTGAAGCAAATGAATTTCTTCCATTTACTTTGACTGCCCCATCTTTAAGACAAATTTCTGGTAATGCTAAAAAGGATGAAGCAATAACAACAGAACAAATAATGTTGGAACAAAATTCGCCAAATCCTGTGAGGCAAAGTGGTGTTACAAAAATAAATTATGCTGTACCTGAAGATGAAATAGTTAGTTTATTCCTTACGGATATAACAGGTCGAAAAATTCAATATTTACAAAATGGTTTTCAGCACAAAGGCAGGTATATAATAAGTGTTAATGCCGGCACTTTAAAACAAGGGGTTTATTACTATCAATTGCAGCAAAACAGCAGTAGTATAATTAAGAAAATGGTAGTGATTCATTAATAAATTAATTACGATTACAAAGGGTAGGATTTTCCTGCCCTTTATAATTACATAAAGTTATTTTTGCCTCATGATAACCGTTACAGACCAGACAAATCAACAAATATCTTTTAAGAATATACCCAAAAGAATCATTTCACTTGTACCATCTCAGACCGAGTATTTATATAGCCTTGGTTTGGAAGAGGAAGTAATAGGCATTACCAAATTTTGCATTCATCCTAATGAGTGGTTTAGAAATAAAACAAGAGTAGGAGGTACAAAGAATTTAAATTTAGAACAGATAACAATTCTAAGGCCTGAATTAATTATTGCCAATAAAGAAGAAAATGTAAAAGCACAAATTGATGAACTTAAGAATATTTGTCCTGTTTATGTAAGTGATGTTTACAATCTACATAGTGCATTACAGATGATGTATGATGTAGGAGTTATTGTTGGAAAAGAAACAAAAGCTTCTTCAATTATCACCGAAATCAACGAATTATTTCAGCATTTCCAACCATTAAAAATCAGAAAGGCTGTTTACATGATTTGGAGAGATCCATATATGACTGTAGGTGGTGATACTTTTATAAGCGATATGATGCATCGGTGTGGATTTCAAAATATGTTTCAAAATCAAAACCGTTATCCCGAAATAACAATTGAACAACTAAGAGAAATGAACTGCGAATTGCTTTTGCTAAGTTCTGAACCATATCCATTTATAGAAGAACATTTATTAGAAATTCAAGCACAGCTACCAAACACAAAAGTAATACTTGCAGATGGCGAAATGTTTAGTTGGTATGGAAGCAGATTATTAAAGGCAACAGCTTATTTTCAATCAATCATTTATTAAAAGCCCTTATTGAAAATTGGTTTTACAATTTATTAAACAAACAATCCTTCAATACTAAGATATCTCTCACCGGTATCATAACAGAAAGTAAGTACCTTATCTGTTTCTTTTATTTCAGGAAGTTTTTTAGCAACTGCGGCCAAAGATGCCCCTGATGAAATGCCTATTAATATACCCTCTTCTTTTGCTGCTCTTTGAGTAAAAGAAAATGCTTCTTCTTTACCTACCTGTATTACGCCATCTAAAATTTCCTTGTGAAGGTTTGTCGGAATAAACCCTGCACCTATACCTTGTAGTGGATGGGGTGCCGGAGAGCCTCCGCTAATAACCGGAGAAAGTTCCGGTTCTACTGCATAAACTTTAAGTTGTGAAAAATGCTGTTTTAAAACTTCGGCACAGCCTGTAATATGTCCACCGGTTCCAACACCGGTAATCAAATAATCTAATCCTTGGGGGAAAGCCTTAATAATTTCAACCGCTGTAGTTTTCTTATGAATTTCAATATTGGCAGGATTGTCAAATTGCTTTGGTGACCATGCACCGTCAATTTCTGAAACCAACTCATTTGCCTTTTCAATGGCGCCTTTCATTCCTTTTTCCCGTGGAGTTAATACAAACTCTGCTCCATAAATACTCATTAATCGTCTTCTTTCAATAGACATAGATTCCGGCATAACAAGTATAAGTTTGTACCCTTTTACAGCTGCAACCATTGCCAAACCAATTCCTGTATTTCCCGAAGTTGGTTCAATTATAGTTGTTCCATTTTTAATTAACCCTTTCTCTTCCGCATCCTCAATCATAGCCAAAGCTATACGGTCTTTAATGCTTGCACCGGGATTACTTCTTTCAAGTTTCATCCATACCTGATGTTTGCCAAAAAGTTTATTTATTCTTACATGTGGGGTATTTCCAATTGTTTCTAAAATATTGTTGTAAAGCATGCCTTTGGTTTTATATTGTAAAAGAATCAGTTTCCTGTATTTCTAACCTGTTAATAATTACGTTTTTAGATGATTGTTGTACCTGTGAAAAGGGATTAACACTTCTTGTAATAAAGGTATTGCCACCAATAATGCTATTATTTCCAATAACTGTGCTTCCCCCCAGAATAGTTGCATTGGCATAAATGACCACATTATGCTCTACGGTTGGATGACGCTTACTTAATGCAAGATTTTTCTCAACCCACAATGCCCCTAAAGTTACTCCCTGATATATTTGTACGTTCTTGCCCACAATTGCTGTTGCACCAATAACTATACCTGTGCCATGGTCTATTACAAACGGAGTATCAATTTGTGCGGTCGGGTGAATGTCAATTCCCGTTTTAGTATGGGCATATTCTGTGAGAATGCGAGGCAAATTTTTAATTGATAACCCTGCTATTGCATTTGCAATTCTATAAACAACTATTGCAAAAAATCCGGGATAAGAATTTATTACTTCATGTAAATCGGATGCGGCAGGGTCATTTTTAAGTAAAGCTGTAGCATCATTTTGTAATGATTCATATACAATAGGCAATAAATCATAAAAATTTTGTGCTGTAATTTCCGCATCTCTTATTTCCGACAGATTAATGTCCTTTAGTAAGGTGTAAAACTGCGCTTTACTTAATTCCAAGGATTTAGCTATCTCTTCAATTTCTGTAACTTCTTCAGGAAAGAGAATATTGATTAATCCATTTAACCAATCAACACTTTTAAAAGTTGAGTAATTTTTTATCCACCCTTTTTTTTGTTGAAGATGAAGATTTTGAATAAAATTTAAATTAACGTTGCCCATATAATCATTGCTATAAGAATTGAAAATTAAAAGGCAAGTCTCATTTTAATATCAAAAAAGCAGATCAAATATTTTAATAATCACCAAATATCAGGTTGTATTGTAAAGCCAGGTTAGTACAAATAAATCTATTGCCACAATCCATCAACTCTGATTGCTTCTTTCATCAATTTTTTAATTGCTTTCTCATTTATATCCTCGGGTGTAAAATATATTTTATAGAAGATTTGCTTGTTTGTACCATGTGTCAAATAGCAATCCTTATCATTAAGTTTATTCCCATACCAAAAGCCAAGTAAAACACCTTTTTTGATTCCTCCCCGCGGTATAGTCGAAGGCCATATTAAACAGATGCCTTTATTTCCATAAAAATATGGCACACTAAAAGATATTTTTTCTTTACAATATGCAGGCAAACTTTCAATAATAATTTGTCTCAAAACATCTGTTATAATCCGTTCATTCTCTGGTAAAACATCAAAAAGTTCTGTGAGAGTCTTTATTTTAACAGGAGCGGCTTTGTTCATTTATCAGAAGGTATATACTTGTACAATATCAATTACAATGCCCAAGTGCATACCATAAGACTATGAAAATAAGCACAGTACTAAAGCAACCACCACCTAATTTTTTTGCACCATAACCCGCTAACAAACCACGAAAAATGTTATTCATAAATTTTATTTACTAACAATTTAAAAAAAATCATACCATGCAATAATGGTCAACATGATTTATCGAACAGGAACTATATAAAAATATAAAACATCTATAACTGTTATGGCGATTTATTTATTCCTTCTTCTTTAATTTATCCTTAAACACTTTTCTAAATTTTTCAACTTTAGGTTGTACCACATACCGGCAGTACAATTGACCTGGATTATTGTTGAAATAATTTTGATGATAATTTTCTGCAGAATAAAAATTAGATAGAGGTTCTATAGTTGTTATAACAGGTTTGCTCCATGCACCGGATGCATTAAGTTCAGCTTTATATTTTTCTGCAATTGCTTTTTGTTCCGGATTATTATAAAAAATAACACTTCTGTATTGTGGCCCATAATCGTTACCCTGTTGGTCCTGGGTGGTTGGGTCATGTGTCTTCCAAAATACTTCCAATAACTCATCGTAAGTTATTTTAAGTGGATCATAAATAATTTGTGTGACCTCTACATGGCCTGATGTTTTACTGCAAACCTGTTCATAAGTTGGATTTATTATATGACCTCCGCTGTATCCGCTTGTCACTTTTAAAACACCGTCTAATTGTTGAAATACTGCTTCAACACACCAAAAGCATCCTGCGCCAAATGTCGCTGTATCTGTTTTGTCTGTCATTTCTGTTTTATTTGAAAAGTTCATTGAAGTAGATGCCTGGGGTTGTGTACAACCTATTAATGCTAAAGTTGCAAAAACATTACAAACCATTAAATTCCGGAGTTGTAAAAAAGAGGCAATCATTAAAAATTTGTTTACTTAAGCAAAAACAATACAAATGTAGTAGTTCATTTCAATTTATACTATTAGTGCATTATATCTTAAGATACCTTTAATTAAATTCAACCACTTTTAACAGACTGAGCAGTAAGTTTATTTATTTCATAAATATTTATGTTTTTTAAACCTTTTAGTGTCATTGAATAATTGAAACTTAATTTCAATATGAGTTTAACTTTTGCAATAATACTTTTGAAATATCGTTCTTAGGAAATAAAAACAGCCTCCAAATAATGCTTCAGATAACAATGCCACAGTGGGTAAAGGAAATTCTTGATAAACCATTGTTAATTGAAAACTACAGTAAGTATGAGATTGAAAATCTTAAACAAAAACTTGCACGTTTTAACAGTAAAAATCCGGTAGTAACCATTGTAATTCCTGCGTGGAATGAGGAATACGGTATTTTGCACACCTTAATTTCATTGGCTAATACCACATGTTCTTATGCAGTTGAACTATTAGTTGTAGATAATAACTCAACAGATGGTACGGGAGCTTTATTGCATAAACTTGGTGTAAAATCATTACTTGAAACAAAACAGGGAGTTGGTCATGCACGTACTAAGGGGCTCATAAATGCAAAAGGAAAATATATTCTGACAGGAGATAGCGATACTCTATATCCACCCATGTGGATAACACATATGACTAATGCAATGATGTTAAATGAAGAGGCTAAAGTACATTGCGTTACGGGTAGCTATTCCTTTATCCCCTCAAAAAAAGCAACAAGATGGAAATATGCCATTTACGAAATGTTGAGTACTGTAATTATTCGTCGAAAACAAAAGTTTGAACCTTATTTGGCAGCAGTGGGTTTTAGCTGTGGTTTTGTAAGAGATAAGGGTATTGCTGTTGATGGATATAACATAGAAATGCAACGAACATGCCGGGGCAATGCAGGCGTTTTAGATACCAATGCTACTGAAGATGGTATGATGGCTTTGCGCCTTATGAATGCCGGTGGAAAAATAAAATGCATCAATTCAAGCAACACTAAAGTTTGGACTAGTGACAGACGTATACATATGGATGGTGGATTATCTAAAGCTATAAAAATACGTATCAATAAATATTTATTTTTAAATAGAGCATGAGTGTATCTGCTACTATAAAATCCAATAGCTTTCTTAAGCATTGCATTCATTGGCTTTTAATTCCAAGTCATCAGGCAAGACCCCGTAAGTGGGTAAGTTGGTTTGTTAATCCGTGGATTCATAAACATGGAAAGGGAGTTACTATATGCAATAAAACCAGAATAGATGTTTTGCCTTTTAATCCTTTTAGTATTGGCGATTACAGTACAATAGAAGATTTCGCAACAATAAATAACGGTGTTGGCGAAGTGAAAATTGGCAGCAATACAAGAATTGGATTAGGTAATGTTATCATTGGCCCTGTACATATTGGCAACAATGTTATTCTAGCTCAAAATGTAGTATTAAGCGGACTTAATCACCAATATGAGGATATAAAAATACCAATAAGCAAACAACCCATTTCTATTGCTGATATTATCATAGAAGACGATTGCTGGATTGGAGCAAATGCTGTAATAACTGCAGGTGTTACTATTGGAAAACATAGTGTAATAGCAGGTGGTGCAGTTGTTACTAAAAATATTCCCCCTTATAGTGTAGCGGTAGGCAATCCGGCAAGAGTTATCAAGCAATATAATTCTGATTCAAAAAAGTGGGAGAGGGTTTGAATAAAACCAGGTTTAAAAGTTAACCGGACTAAACGCACTATAATACAATAACTTCTGACAGGCATCTGACTGTAAAATTTACTGAATTAGCTATAAAACATAATTCACGTGCCTTTTTATGTAAAGCTTCCGCCTTTTCAATTATATCCACATCGGTAACTTTTACTTTTGGATATAATACAACCTCTATAAACCTACCTCCGCCTGATGTACTTTCTTCCATAGTACCAATAGCCTGATCCTCGTATGCAACAACAATAACACCTGCATCTGCACATAAATGCAGGTACCAAAGCATATGACAGGATGAAAGAGCGGCCACCATCATTTCTTCGGGATTATATCTGTTTGAATCACCCCTGAAGGCCGGATCTGACGATGATAATATTACAGGTTTGCCTTTAACAATTATTTCATGGTTTCTACTATACGACGTATAGTTTTTTGTAACTGTAGCCGAATTTGGTTTCCAGATATTAGTGATTGTATATTGATGTAATTTTTTCATTTTTAAAATTTGTAAATAGGTTAAATGTAAAAATTGCAATTTGGATTTTTATACTAATATAGAAATAAAATAAGGGCTTTACATTTTGTTCATAAATCTTTTCTGCAAAACACCTTACCCAAACCTAAACTGCCTACAATACATTACGTATCTATGTTGTAACTTGCACCCCTTATACATTATCAAATTTGTGACTTTTATTTGATTTAATTTTTATAACTCAAAAAAGTGAAGGTCTAATGTTTGCATATGATATAAGGATTAATTAAAAATAAATTATGAAGCAACTTTCACTTTCCATTTTGGTTCTTGCAGGATTATTTTTCTCAACGACTTCCCTTGCACAAGGGAGCGGTGTAGGATTTCACATGACAACAAACGAGTATGTTGGTGATTTATCAAATAATAATTATAGACTATACAATTTTAAAAATTTCAAAGCAGGCGGAGCTTTGACACTTCAACAAAGTTTAAATTCATCTTTTAATTTAGTTGAGTGGGCAGGTTATAACCGGGTTCAACATTTTAAACCAACAAGCGATTTTGTTTTAGGACAACCCAATGGTGTAGATGCCGATTTTTTCAATTTCAATGTCCTATTGAAATACAAATTCAACAATGGTTATTTATTTAAACAAGATGCAGCCTTTGCACCATTTTTAATAGGTGGGGTAGGTATTACGCATATAAAATCCACATTATACTCGGGCCCTCAGGCAATAGGTAAAACAATTTTACCTTCTAATACCAAACCAAGCCTGATAGGTGGTGCCGGGTTATTTTTTAGATTTAACGAAGTAGTAGGTATAGAGGCTGCAAGTATGTTTAACCGACCTTTTTATGATGAATGGGATGGAATAAAAAAAGGAGGTAACGATATGTATTTACAACATAGCATTGGCCTTGTATTTACGCTTAAAAAACCTATTGATACGGACAAAGATGGTGTAAATGATAAAAGAGATAGTTGTCCTAATACTCCCCCGGGAATTGCTGTTGATGCCAAGGGCTGCCCTCTTGATTTTGATGGTGATGGCCTTGCGGATTATCTGGATAAATGCCCTAAGGAGGCAGGTGTAGCAGCTTTAGGCGGTTGTCCTGATAAAGACAAAGATGGTATAGCTGATGCAGATGACAAGTGCCCTACAATCCCTGGATTAGCCAAATTTGAGGGTTGTCCTGATACAGATGGGGATGGTGTAGAAGATTCTAAAGATAAATGTCCAAATACTCCCGCAGGTGCACCGGTAAATGCCAGAGGATGTCCTTTGGATAGTGATGGCGATAAAGTGCCTGACTATCTTGATAAATGCCCTAACACTAAAGCGGGTACAAAAGTAGATGTTAATGGATGCCCTATAGATAATGATGGGGATGGTGTACCAAATACTACTGACAAATGCCCTAATACACCAGGGCCTGAAAGCAACAATGGTTGCCCGGTTGTGAAAGAAGAAGCTAAAAAACGTTTAAATTTTGCAACAAGGGGTATTTATTTTGAAACAGGAAAATCAAATCTTAAGCCTGAATCTTTTCCTAAATTAGATGAGATTGTAAGTATTATAAATGAGTATCCTGATTATAATTTACGCTTAAGCGGACATACGGATAATGTTGGGACTGATGAACATAACCTAACATTAAGTCAGGCAAGGGTTGATGCTGTTAAAGCTTATCTGATGAGCAAGAACGTACCGCAATCAAGATTAGAAGCAACAGGGTTTGGAGAAACAAGGCCTATTGCAACCAATAAAACTGCAGTTGGAAAAGCGCAAAACAGAAGGGTAGAAATGGAATTGTATTTGAAGAATTAGAATTAATTCAGAATGCCCGATCGTTAATTTATTGAAAACAGCCGCCTTAAAATTATGGCGGCTGTTTCCTTTTAAAAATAGTCTGAACTACAGAGATTATGTTAAGTAAGTTGGACAAAAATTATTACTACATTCAATAATTTTATTTTACTCAAACGCTTTTTTATTATGCTTAATAATGTTATCAATTTTCAGGCTAAGCAAATCAATCAAAATAAGGTAACTTTTTTATTAATACTACTCACCTCAATTATTGTATTATTTATAGGTTAAGTACATGCTACGTTATTGCAGGCTATAACTTACCTCGTTGTTATACTGCTATGCACATTCTGCATTGATTATTTTTATTTAATTCGCCCTGTCAATTCTGGATTTATTGTAAAGAATCCTAAACGGGAATCTTTATACTTTTTGGGAACAATATTATTAGGAATGGTATTTTTTTATTTTAGATTTTCTAGTGCTGTAAGTTGGGAACATTTAAACCCATACCTGAAACTGGCAGTAATACCATTCATTATTTTTATATTCCCTATTGGTTTAGCAATCATTATTTTGCTACTAAAATATAAACCATACGATGTAGGATTTCGCCTTCAAGGCCTGCAAAGTGCTTTGCCATTAAATAGTTATTTGTGCTATTGCCGGCATTTTGGTTACTCCACAAAGTCTAACATGGAAAGCAGTTATGCAGGAGGAGGGTAATATTTTCGGTTTAATTTTTTCAGGAATAATAACTGCAGGTCTATCAGAAGAATTTTTTAGAGTTATTGGTCAGACCCGCATAGGGGCATGGATAAATAATAAAGGAATGGGTTGGTATATTACCACCTATCTATGGGCATTCATGCATGCACCAAAATGGTATAGTGAAGAACACAATATTTCAGAAGCTATTTTGGGTTCTGTACGAATAATACCAATAGGGCTTATGTGGGGTTATTTAACTAATAGAACAAAAAGTATATTGCCTGCAACTATTGTGCATGGAGTAAATTTTGGGGGGTTGCAAAATTTTTAGTTAGTTTATAAAGACAGTTTCAATCCTCCCATTAGCCATCTTCCCGGCATTTGGGTGCCTAAAACATCACTGTATTTTGCATCTAATACATTGTCTGACTGTAGATAAACCGACATTTTATTTTTGTAAACAAGGCCGGATAACATAGCATTCATAACATAATAATTTCTGCTTAATGCTGCATTAATTGTAGTGGCCGAACCAAGTTCTCTTTCCTTATACAGTCCGTTTAGACTGATTGAATAGCCTTTATAAGAATATCTTAAGCTAAAATTGGCCAGAAAATTTGCATGGGCAGAAATGTAAAAGGAAGGCTGTACATTTTTGGTCTTACTACTTATATTGGTTATTCCAATTGAACCTAAAAATTCATGGTTTTTCCCAATTTTTTTTGTGTATTGAATGTCGGTTTCAACCCCAACAGATGTAAGTTTACTCAGATTTCTTGACAATTCATAAGTGCCTGAAGGAACAAGATTAACCTTACGTGGCATTCTGAAATATGGTGTTGTAAACCAATCTATAAGTTCCGAGTAATATTTAATAAAAAATGTACCCGATATCTTTAACCCTTTTATGCCAAAATAATCAGCACCGGCTTCGTAACTATAACTTCTTTCAGCTTTTAAATTTGGGTTACCAATTCTACCACTTGTAACTAAACCTTTGTTGTAATTATTAAAAAGTTCGGTAAAATCTGCCTCCCTTATTGTTTTACCTGCTCCTAGTCTTAGTTGCGCATTTGTAAGTTTATAAGAAACGTTTAATTGAGGAACACCTTCCCATCCATTTTTATCTGTGTATTCTGCTCTAAGTGCCGGACTAACAAACATTGATTTTCCTATCTTATAATTGATTTGTACAAATGTACCCACCTGATTAAGTTGATGATTACCCCGGTCGTTGCTCGATATCTTTTTGTACAGATATTGCACTCCGGTGATCACTCCAATGTTTTCCCTATATTGAAAATTATCAATTATTAATCCTTGCCACAAACTACTTTTATTGTTATTTAACAGTGTTGATTTATTGTATTGGTATTCGTCTTTTACATTTTTAAAACCAGCATCAAACGAAATACTATGTTTATTTTTTTTGTAAGAAAATTTCCAGTGATTCCAATAGGTTGTCACCTTTTCAGAAGCAGTATCAGATACAAAGGTTGAATAATAATTTTGAGCACTAAAATCTCTGACGTCGGCTGAAGTTCGGGCAGAAACATTAAAGTAGTCGTTGATGTGATATTGAAATGAAACAGATCCTGTGTGATTATGAAAATATCCTTTGGTGCCCCTCTGTTGTTGGCCGGTACTGTTATTGGAAATCATACCAACAAAAAGTGCAAGCTCCTCATCTTGCAAATAGCCTCCTAGCTGCACGTTTGCCAAATTATATTGTCCACCTGCGGCTTGCGCTGTTAGTTGTTTTTTTCTAACGTCCTGCTTAACAGCAAATGTTTTTGTTATAATATTAATTACACCTCCCACAGCTTCTGATCCATAAATAGCTGATGAAGCTCCTTTTAATACCTCAATACGATCAATCTCACTGGGTACAATAGGGATATAAGCATTAAAATGTCCTGTATTTGGATCATTTATTCTAATGCCATCCACAATTACCAATACCTGTTGAAAAGTTCCACCACGCATAACAATATCACTTTGAGATCCCATAGGCCCACGGGATTGCATTTCAATACCAGGAATATATCTTAGTAACTCATCGAGTGAATTAACTGGAAACTTAGTGAATTGGTCACCCTTTATTACTATTAAATTTCTTCCCGTTGAAGATGAATTAACAGGGGTTATTGTGGCTGTTACGGTTACAGGATCTAATTCGTTTTCCTGACTTTGGGCTTGGTTAGTAATACAAAAAATTCCAATGGTGAAAAATATAGGTTTCAGAATTTTCATATCTAAAATTCAACTTTTATAAATTCAATTAGGATTTAAGTTATTAATACAAAGATTGGTAAAAAAAGTCCTTACCAATATGGGTAAATTAATATTGTGCCTTTTAATATGACTATTTTAAAAAAATGATTGCCTCAATTGAATCTTCTATACACTTTCTCAAAATCCCTTTCCATACATTTGCCTTTAAAAATAATAAAGAAATGTCACTATTTGATAAGTTAAATCAGGCTACCAACGAAAAGTTAATGGCAAATTTGAAAGCCGGAGAGGATTTCCTTGAAGAAAATAAAAAAAGAGAAGTTGTACACACTACCGCAAGTGGCCTTCAATATGAGGTATTAACAGAAGGAACAGGTGCTAAGCCTTCTGCAACAAGCAAAGTAAAATGTCACTACCACGGTACACTCATCAACGGAACTATTTTTGACAGTTCAGTGCAACGTGGGCAGCCTGCCACTTTTCCACTTAACATGGTAATAACCGGTTGGACAGAGGCCCTGCAACTAATGCCCGTTGGAAGTAAATACCGCTTGTTTCTTCACCCAACACTTGCTTATGGCAGCAGACAAACCGGCTCGGTAATAGGACCCAACAGTACTTTGATTTTTGATGTTGAACTATTGGGCATTGAATAATTTTTGAAAATGTAATCCTGAAATTATGCTTTCGCTACCTGAGCCTATTTTGGCCAATGTGAATGGATTTACCATAACATCACCCGATTTAGATGCTTCCTTTGCAGTTTATAAGTTACTGGGCTTTACGGAAATATTCAGGTCAGATTTTCCATTTCCGCTAATAATGATTACTGATGGAACGCTGCAAATCATGCTCCGCAAAGACCCAACACCATATATAGCATTGACCTACTATGTAAAGAATATAGGAAAAACTGTAAACGAACTGGAAGCTAAGGGAGTTGATCCTGCAACAAAATACAAGCCAACAGATATGGTCAAGCGATGTCTTATAAAGTCGCCTGATGGTATAAATATTAGTTTGGTAGAGATCATAGACGGATTCACCCAACCGCCGGGGCCAACCATGTTGCAAATGCCCCAACAGGATTATTTTAATCCGGAAAAGTATGTAAACAAGCGCTGTGGCATATTTGGGGAGTTTGCGCATCCTGTTGCGGAAATAGATACCTCAATGATTTTTTGGGAAAAGCTGGGTTTCAAAGTGCTTTCCAAAATGGCTTCACCATATCCTTGGGCTATAATTTCGGATGGTATAAGTACGGTTGGGCTTCATCAGACAACAAGCTTTGCCGAACCTGCAATAACGTATTTTGCTTCAGACATGAGGGAGAAGATAGAGCAACTAAAAGCAATGGGACTAACCAATTTCACTGAAAAAGGCCCTGCCAATATTGTTGTTGAAACTCCGGAAAAACAACATATCAATTTGTTTAAACTGGGAATGTGATTTGAATGATAAAAGTCTAAAACTAGAAATCTCCCTGTTTTCTCTGTGTCGCATTTTCTCCTGTATTCTCCCTGGTAAGAACAATTATTCTAACCAAAGAGAAAATGTAAGGGAAAAGGAATGGAGTTGCACAGAGAAACGGGTAAAGGTAAATATGGATAATCTGTTAATTGCCTATTCTCCTCAAAGCCTTATTTTTGCCGATAGTAGCAAGGGGATGGATGTTAGATATTAGATGTTAGTAGCAAGACGTAAGACAAAGCTTATAGCTTATCGTTTTTAGTTCATAGCTAAACATTAAACTCTAAACCCCAAACCCTAAACTCTAAAATATAAACCAAACAAATGGCAGACGTTTTCGCAAAGCTGGTAAAAGACGGTGGTCCGTTAGGACAATATATGGACAGGGCACATGGTTATTTTTCATTTCCAAAACTGGAAGGTGAACTTGGTCCCCGAATGACTTTCAGAGGAAAAGAAATGATAGTATGGAGCCTGAATAATTATTTGGGTCTTGTCAACCATCCCGAGGTGAGAAGGGTAGATGCAGAAGCCGCTGCTAAATATGGAATGGGCAATCCTATGGGTGCCCGTATGATGAGTGGCAATACCATAAAGCACGAAGAGTTGGAGAAAGTCATCAGCCAATTTGTAAACCGCGAAGACACTATGCTGCTCAACTTTGGCTATCAGGGCATTATGAGTTGTATAGATGCGTTGGTAAACCGCCGCGATGTAATTGTTTACGATGCTGAATCTCATGCATGTATAGTTGACGGTGTGCGCCTGCACATGGGGCACAGATACGCCTACAAACATAACGATATAGAAGATTGCGAAAAACAACTGCAACGTGCTACTGAAATGGCCAATAAAAATGGCGGTGGCATTTTGCTCATCACTGAAGGCGTTTTTGGTATGGACGGCGAGCAGGGAAAACTGAAAGAGATTGTTGCTCTAAAACAAAAATACGAGTTCCGCATATTGATTGATGATGCACATGGTTTTGGCTATATGGGTCCAACAGGTGGCGGTGCAGATCAGGCACAGGGTTGCCAGCATGAGATAGACTTATATTTTTCCACTTTTGTAAAAAGCATGGGCAGCATAGGCGCATTTATCAGCGGCCCCAAAAATGTATTAAAATATCTGCGTTACAATACCCGTAGCCAGATTTTTGCCAAAAGCCTTCCATTGCTGATTGTTGAAGGTATGCTGCACCGTATGGAAATGGTCAGGACTATGCCTGAACTCCGCGAAAAGCTCTGGCAAAATGTATATCGTTTGCAGGACGGACTTAAAGCCCGGGGTTTTGATATTGGCCACACCAACTCACCTGTAACACCGGTTTACATGAAAGGTGAATTGCCCGAAGCAACTTCTATGGTCATGGACTTACGAGAAAACTACCACATATTCTGCTCTATTGTTGTTTACCCTGTTATACCCCGTGGCGATATTATTTTCCGTATTATACCAACCGCTTCCCATACCGATGAAGATATAGACCTCACCCTCAAAGCGTTTGAGGAAACCAAGAAAAAGCTGGACAGCGGTGTTTACAAAGCAGAGAAAATACCTGATATGGCCGAGGCGATATAAGATTTTTTTTTTGGAGACCGGCTTTAGTTTGTAAAGCATCAGTATTGGCGACTGTCTATCCCGATTTTTCATCCTATCGTGTGGAGACATTTTTAAACAAATAGGTTATCTCGCTCCAAAGGAGCGACGTGTTTATAGCAAGAATAAGATTTACGAATGTTTTGAGGCTCCAAAGAGCCTGTCCCGCTCTGCGGTAAGCCCCGTTTTTTCGCCTTTGCAGATGTTTTTCACCTGCAAACTTACATACCATGTAAGCTGTTGGTGAAAGTCTATCCCGTTGTACGCATTAGCGTCAACTTAACTTTTACATTTTCTAATAGTTTGGAACATATTTTCTCTTTTCTTTCGTTTTTCATAGAGGCATTTTTGAAGGACTATTTCGTGCAATTGCGC
>JANPGE010000331.1:0-9744 GCA_031423805.1 Segetibacter sp.
CCTGAACTTAAAAGGGTTGCCTGCCGGAAAATACAATATTACCTGGAGCAATGGGGTAGTGACCTACACGAAGACTTTGGTAATTGAGTAATAATAGTACCTATAAATGAAAGAAATAATTGAATCAACCTGAAAACACATAATAATTCTATGTTTTTCAAAGCAGCCAAATCAGCGGAATACTTATCTTAAAATAAATATTCCAATATTTTAGGTAAATACTTAGAAGATCCTTTTGAAGCTTTTGAATAAAAATTTTGGAGCTACAATTTGACCTCAACATTGTAAGAATGTTTAAATGATGTTCATTAAAGAATGACATTTACCATTATTTATTTTTTAAATTTACTGGATAAAATATTGCATTACTGTTTTGAGGAATGGATTTAAAAAAATCTGTGGTTTACTATTGTTAATACACTTTTGTGGATTTACTAAACCATTGTATGCACAACCTGCAAATGACCATTGTACTAATGCAGCAGTAATACCCATTACGAATAATGGTTTTGGACTAGGAACTTTTCTTTCTTCGGTTGATGATATTTCAATTGCAACTATTCAGACAGGCGAAATATTTGCTTCTGTAATATTTACATCGGGCTTAACAGTAAAAACTGCGTGGTATAAATTCACGCTACCAACAACACGGTCAGTCAGGGTTTCACTTGAGCAGTCAGGAACCGCTATCGGCCAATCTGATATTGGTTTTACGGTGTTTAAAACATCAGCATGTCTGCCAACAGCTGCAGATATAAGTACCGAGTTTACCCCAATAGCAAAATTTGGCAGTACTTATCATCCTTGTGTGGGAGCGGGTGATTATCTTGTGCAGGTTTCTTCAAATAACAATGCCCTTGGTTCCATCAGGATAAAAATTTCTATTTCTGATAGTTCAGGTGCTGTGTACGATCATCCTGTTAATGCTTATTCCTTTGGCACTTTGTCACCCGGCTCAAATGCAGTCAGTTATTTTGCAGAGTGCCAGTCTATTGAAGACAACAATGAAACTTGTAGCCTGCTCAACGTACAGGAGTATAATAAAACTACCTGGCACACTTTTACCACACCTTCATATTTTGACCTTTTGGTTCTAACAACAAAATTTGGTGCTGTAGGTGCTAATAAACCAATAGGCTATAAGTTATATAAGGGTAATGTTGTCTCAACCCCAATTAGTTCATTGATAAGTGTTGGTAATTGTGATACCATTGCTTCTGAAGGGTATAAAATTTATAAGTGTGGAGATTTGCAGGCAAATACAACCTACTCTTTGCAATTATTTTTTGATAATAAATTCAGGAGTTTTGTTGATCTCCAACTTGTTGTGAAAGGTGCTGCCCCTACACAGGCTCCACAACCTATACTGTCTGCACTTCCATCTTCTAATCGTTTAGGAGTATTGTCCAATGGAGCAAATTCTTTGTCAGATTATTTAAGTTGCAACAGCAGGCACAGTCTGCACCCTTGCGGAGATGCTCTGCCTGCAGCAGGTATATCTTTTGGTGGAATACAATATAATTTAAGCACGTTTTACACTTTTACTTTAAATAAATCGGCCAATTTGTTTATAAGCACATCAAGGGCAGATACTTGTAGTTCTGCTTTATTGATTAGGCTTTATGGTCAACCTGTTTCAAGTAACTGCGCATCATTGCAAAACAATAAGTTGGTTAGTCAAAGTCAGGATATTCTAATTTTAGATTGTATGCCTGCAGGAAATTATACGCTGCAGATATCAGGCACAGATGCGTATAATCTATACAACAATTTTAACTCCTGTGTATTATCAAATTTAGGGGATAATATAAATGGGTCTTTAAATGTTACCAGTGTCCACCCAATTAATACATTTTCACTAAAGAATGTAAATGCTTATGATAAAATTAATGCCATGCTGCCATTGCAGTTTGGGATTAAATATAATTCATTGGTAGATACATTTGGCTGCGCTAATACAGTAATACCGGCAGGTGATCGGTGTGATACAAATTTCAATAAAACAATTTATAGAGAATTTAAAGTAGCTGATAGTGGTGTTATTGATATAAAAGTTGCAGGTAACGGAACCCATAAATTATATAAAGGCGATGCAAGTTTTCTGGCTGCTGCGCAAAATGCGTTTAACTTTCTTGATACTATTTCAGGACTGATGCCTTTTACCAATTGTATTTACTCTAACCCAATCTGCGGTGGTAACAAAGTCTGTCTTACACCCGGTACATATACATTTGTAGCATTAGGTAATCAATCGTTTTCGGGATTAACTGAAGAATCTGACTTTACTTTTGATACTATACAAACAAAACACTACAGCCCTGCTACAGCCGAGGATATGGGCAGTATTCTGGATACAATGCAGGTGTATAACAATACGCTGGTTTATAGTGGGGATGACTACTTTTCATGTAGAGACAACGCTGTAGATATAAATGGATATAAACCCTGTGGCCCAGATACCTTAAAAGCTACTAAAGCCATATACCGTCAATTCTACTTAAATAAAGCCTCTATTATTAAAATCAGCGGACTATATTTTGATGGCTGTAATGTAACCAACGGAGGAGTTATTACTTTGTTTAGTGGTAAAGCAACAAATGGCTTAACGGGTCTTGTTCCTGTATGGGGTAAATGGGATTGTTTTATAAATGCAGGTGATGATGATTCATGTATTGCATTGCCCTTAGGGTGGTACACAGTTGTATCTTATGGATTAGGGCCAACATTTGCAAATCCCCTTCATAATGTAGGTATTGATGGAACATTAAGTTCTGTAGGTATAAAAGACAGGGTAACAATAACGCTAATGCCAACTTGTATAGGTCCCAAATATAACAGACCATTCAAAGCTTCAATTGACACTATTACTAAACAGCCTTATTTAGTAGAATGGGTTCCGCAGCCCGGGGCTGCTTATCCGGTAACGGGTACAAGTCATTACTTACCGGTTGAGCATTTTAACTGTACAAAGGATACACCCTTTAATCATCCTTTGGTTGTTTGTAATGAGACACTAAACCGGGTAGCCTATTATGTTTTTAAAACTACACAGGAAAGTTTTGTTCAGATAAATACTAAGGGATATACAGCAGAAGTTTTTAATAAAGATGTTCGCTTTGATTCATCATTATTTGGAAGCGTTACTCCGGTACAACCCTGCCTTTCCTCATTTGGATTTATACAGCTTTGCAAATTACAACCCGGCACTTATACACTTGTAATATTTGCAGATAATGATAAAAATTGTGATAGTGTAAGTCCGGAAATACATATCAATCAGCTAGGTTTTTCAAGATTTGATTTTGCTAAAAAAGCTTATAACTTTGGTGTTATTAGTCCTGATAGTATGTTTCATAATGGTAAAACTGGCGATGTGAATCCGCTAAATGCGGCAAGGGCACCAAGCAATGATTTTTTTTATTGCACTACAGGTAGCGGACAAAGCGACCCGGTAGAATCATTGTGTAACATGGAGTATAGCCCAAATATTTATTTAACCGGAGTAAATAATCATGTGTTTGCTGATAGTAATTTTCACAGTGCTTTTCCACTAAGAAATCTATGGTACACATTTGTTATAAACGAGGGGGGATATGTAAAAGTTAAGGTTAGTAATAAGAGTTACAAGAACAGATTTGCCATTTATGAAAGTGATGTAAATGCTTCACTTCCATTTAGTACTGTTGTTGCCAATGGTTTGGTGGATTCCACGTTAGCACAGGGTTTAATATTTATCGCTGACAACCCTTATGTTAGTAGCTGCTTTGATGGTGATGATACAATTACATTTTTCAGAAATCCATGTAATGCAATACCACGGCGGTATTATGTACTTGTCCAAGGCCTTGCCAATAGTCAGATAGAAGTATCGGTATTAAATGACTCTGTAAATATTATTCAGCCAAAGTTTGACCATTATAGCAAAGCTTCTGATTTGGGATTGCTGGGAAATGGGTCATTTACCGGACAAACTGATAATTATACCTGTGCATCAAGAGACACTACAGACCCTATTTCTGACTTATGCGCTACCAAAACTTTATGGTATAAGTTTACAACAAATGTAACCGGTCATATCTACTTTTCATTAAACGAAAATGGTGTTTCAGGATTTCCAGATGCAATGTTATTCAGGCAGATTGTGTCAGGCGATTCAACACTAAACGGATTGCAATATCAGACAAGTGACAGTGGATGTATATCTTCAGGTACTTATTATCTTGTTCTGTCTGGTTGTAATAGAGTAAATGAGGTGGTATTTCCTGAAATAAGTATTGTAGAAGATGTAGGTGACTTTTGTAGTAGCCCGGTTGTATGTTCTGTAACCGGTGCCGGTAACTATGCTGTTACAGCAATAATTGATTGTCATACCATAGGTAGTGATTTTGGCGAATTTGGAACTGTATTAACTTGCCCTGTACAGGCTAATACTACGCAATATAAAACCACCTGGTTTAGAATTGATATTGCAGGAACAGATACGCTAGATGTAACCACTTTTCTTACCGCTAATACCAATGTTAGCCAGACAGAAATTCAATACAGAATGATGATAGGCAACTGTGCTGCTATGCAGGACGGAAGCTGTGTGCAGGATTCCCGTACTCAAAATACTTATAAATGCCTGGCCAACGGCAGCTATTTTATTCAGGTTTTTACGCCTGTAGCTACTAACAATGATATGGTAAAAGGTACAGAAATATTGCACCTCATTGCTACTCAACACAGCGATTCATGTAAACCCGTATCCAGTTGTCTGGCAACTTCTTTTTTTGTACCAACATTCAATTGTAATACTGATACAGCGGTCAGCTTTAATAATTATTCCACCTTTGGTAGCGTAATTAATTATAAATGGGATTTCGATTATAATGGTCAGACTTCCACTGCTGTTTCTCCCTTTTTCAATTATCCAATCTTGTCTGCAAACGCTACTTACAATGTTAAGTTGATTGTTTCCAATTCAGCCTGCGGTGGTGCTGATACAACAATAGTACCTGTTATTATTCCTGGTCGTCCAAAGGTGTATTTAGGTAACGATACATTGGTATGTAAAGGCAATCTAACACTGAATGCAACCTCATGGCCCGGATCTGTCTATACCTGGCAAGATGGAACTGCGAATGCAAGTTATGCTGCTACATTGCCGGGTAAAAATGTTTATTTCGTTAATGTAGGGTACAATGGATGCAATGCTTCAGATACTATTGTTGTAGATATTAACCCTGTAATACCCCAAACTGTAGTTAAAGCATTGTGTGCCGGCGATTCTGTTTTGTTGCAAAGCAGCAGGGGTTATGGAGAAAGTTATAATTGGAGCTCCGGTGACACAAGTGCATTTATTGTTGTTAAAAATAAAGGAGTTTACTATAATGACATTCGTTATCAAACTTGTTTAAGCAGAGATAGTTTTATTGTGGTAGGTCCTGTTGTTCCCTTTGCAGGCAAAGACTCTTTTGTTTGTCTTAGCAAACCTTTTTTGTTAAATGCCACAGTTCCCGGTGGCATAGGTTATACCTGGAACAACGGGCTTCTTTCAGCAACCATCAGCATCAGTACCCCGGGTTTGTATTTTGTAGATATTGATTTTGGTACAGGATGCACCGTGAGAGATTCTATAACCATTCATGCCCTGCAAAAATCAGTGGTTAATATTGCTGCTGCTATTTGCCCCGGCCAAACCTATACACTTCCATGGGGGTTAATGGTTTTCACAGCAGGAGTTTATTCAGATACGCTAATCAATTCTAAAGGGTGCGATTCTATCATTAATGTTACGCTTAGGATTAAACAAACATCGTCAAGTACAACAAGGGTTAATATCTGTGCTGTTCAACTTCCTTATAATTGGAATGGCAATAGTTACAGTGTAGCAGGCACATATAGTAAGACTCTGGTAAATGCTGTAGGTTGTGATTCTATTGCTTCACTTATTCTTAATATAGATACTGCAACCACAGGTAGAACCTTGGTAAGCATTTGCAAAAATCAACTCCCTTATTTATGGAATGGAAGCCCCTACAATGCCAGCGGCAATTATTTAAAGCAGTTGATTAACGCTGCAGGTTGCGACTCCACCGATCAGCTTTTTTTAACGGTAAAAGATACTTCGGGCAGTATGACAGTAGCAACAGTTTGCGATTCTAAATTGCCATATATATGGAATGGTAATTCATATAATATTTCAGGCCTTTATTCGGTAACATTTGTGAATGCAGTGGGTTGTGATTCATTTGCAAAATTGAATTTAATTGTTGATCCAACTGCAACAAGCACGACCAACAAAACTGTTTGTGCAGATCAACTTCCATTTATTTGGAATGGAATTAATTATACTACTTCCGGTACTTACAAGGACACATTTATGTCTGCAACGGGCTGCGATTCCATTGCAACTTTAGTATTTATTGTTAATGTCAATCCCTCATTACCAACCATCAGCAGCAATGCTCCTGTTTGTATAAATGAAAACCTGACATTGTCGGCTTATTCTTCTAATGCTGACGCATATTTTTGGACTTTGCCAAATGGTCAGACTCAAACAGGTAACTTAATTATAATAAATAATATTGCACAAAGTCAGGGTGGTTTATATAAGGTTACTGCTTCAACAAGGGGATGTTTAAGTATTGTAGCCTCAACTAATGTTGCTGTTATACCAACGATTATAGTAAGCGCAGGAGGAGATGTGGAAATACAGGAAGGCGACACAGCCATTTTAAATGCATCAACTTCTGCATTGAATCCTGCATTCAGATGGTCACCAAACGTGTATTTTATAACAGCAGATACTGTAAAAACCGCAATGGCTTACGGAGTTAAAAACATTGAATATAAACTTACGGTAACAGAAAGCGGTAAATGCCCGGTAAGTGATTATGTATTGGTTAAAGTTTTGCCAAGGGTGAAGCCCATATTTATTCCAAATGTATTTTCTCCCAATAATGATGGAATAAATGATACCTGGATGATCAGTCAGTTGGCAGCATACCCCGAAGCCACGGTCAATGTATTTACCCGATTTGGTCAAAAAGTATTTAGTTCAGTGAGCGGCTATAAAATACCATGGAATGGAACCAACAAAGGTGCAAAGCTGCCAATAGGTACCTATTACTACGTTATAACTACTAACCCAAAAAACAGACCATTAACTGGTTGGGTGCAGTTAATTTATTAAGTGTAAATATTGAATTTGTTATTGAAGCTATGATATGGTGTAGTCGATTAATTTTTAATACTTTTAGGGTAAATCAAAACCGTAATAAAGCAAAATATTTCCCCTTTATTTTGTGATTGTAAAGTGAAATTATTTTGACAGAATGAACCTAAATAAGTCAATTATTATTAGCCATTTAGTGTTTTCTTATTGAAATATGATTACTGCTAGATTATAACGAATAGAAAAAGTACCTACCTTGTATATACAAAACTTTAAAACCATGAAAAGAACTTTACTAACTGCGATTCTGATGGTAATATTTACCGGTGCCTTTGCACAGTCGGGGGTGATGGATCAGACATTTGGGGTGGGTGGAATCAGTACATTTCCTTTTGGAGATAATATAAATGGAAGTTCTGACCCTACAGAACATCCTACTGCTATGGTTCAACAGGCCGATGGAAAGAAGATTGTTGCTGGTGTTAATGAAGAATATAATAATCGTTTATGGGGTTGGGTGGGAAGAATGAATACGGATGGAAGTTTAGATTCAACCTATTCTCTGCATGGTGGAGGCTTTAATTCTAAATACTACCTGGTTTATCAAATGACCTTGCAGGCAGATCAAAAACTATTATTGTTTGGTTACCATATTTATAAAGATACCATTACTTATCAAGGTGATTTTATTATTGATGCATCATTATTTAGATTTAATATAGATGGTAGCCTCGATACAAGTTTTATTATAAATGGCGGAAACACTTTTGCGTTTAATAGAATTGGACCTAATAAGGGGTTAACTAATATAGTAGTAAAGCCCAATGGAAAAATTCTTGTCGGCGTTGGTAAAGACATTTCAATCGGTAACCACGACTTTTTATTATATCAGTTTTTATCGAATGGCCAACTTGATCATTCATTTGGAAACAATGGAGTAGCTACAATTAAAAAGCTTTTTTTTGATAATAATCAATATTATTCTTTTTCAACAAACGGCAAATCAAATATCTGTCAAATTGCAGTTTCTAAAGATGATAAAATATACCTGGGAACTGCAATGTCTGATTCGTCAAACACATTAATTAATTGTGGTTCTATACGTTTCTTATCAAATGGAGTAGTTGACAGCAGCTATGGCGTTAATGGCTTTGCAAAGCCCAATTTTGGCTTAAGTAACTTTTATTTTGGCGCCATGTCACTTACGCCTGATAATAAGTGCATTGTCGCTGGACATTTTGGTGAAAAATATAATAACTCAAAAGTTGGTCTGATTTGTTTTGATAGTACAGGTACCCTGAAAAGCAATTTCGGAAATGGAGGGCTAGCCTTACCCGCATTGCCTGATCCTAGCAACACCCCCATATTGATTAATATTCAAAAGGATGGTAAGATTGTAGTAGCTGGTATAAATGAACTTGCTAGTATTCTTGGGGGATTCACGACATTTTTATTGTTACGATTCAATAGGGATGGTTCAATTGATAGCCTTTTTGGTAGAAAAGGAGTTTTGTCTGGGGGTGAAAGTTTACGTGATTTTGTTATAGTAGATTCAAAAATTCAGGAGGATGGGAAAATTGTAATTTATGGATCTCCTTTTTATGGGGGTGTTTTGGCAAGATTTGAGGACAATCCAAGAGTTTACTATAACACCTTTATTGCCTCATCTTTTATAGATAAGAACAGGAATGGTATTAAAGATGCGAATGAAACATTCTTTCCTTTTGGAAATTTGCTAACTGTAAAAGCGGGTACTGATACTATTAGTTCAATATTTAATGTTGATAAGATTTCATTGGATCTTGATACGGGAACTTATGTGTCAAAATTTATCCCTTATTCATCAGCTTATAATGTTGTTCCCGCCACTCACATCACTTCCAACACAACCTATTTCAATACTGATAGTGTTACATTTGCTGTGCAACCAATTCCCGGGCAGAGAGATGCTTCAGTTCAATTAGTTCCTTTATCTACGCCAAGACCCGGTTTTCAAAATAGCTACCAACTTGCTTATGAAAATAAAGGAACTGATACAATCACCAACGGAACAATTAAATTAATAAAGAGCAACAAACTTATTTTCGATAGTGCAAGTCCTGCTCCAACTTCAGTCATTGGTGATACACTTCGCTGGAATATTTCTAGCCTGAAACCCTTAGAAACAGGCAACATTCGATTGTACTTTATAGTTAAAACACCGCCAACAGTCAACATCGGTGATACCATACAATCAACTGCCACCATCACGTCCAATAAACCCGACCTCACCCCTGCAAATAACACCTCAACCGTAAAACAAGTAGTTCGCGGCTCTTATGACCCTAACGACAAAACAGAAAACCACGGCGGTAAAATAACCACTTTGCAAGTAGCTAATGGCGAATACCTGCAATACACCATACGTTTCCAAAACACTGGTAATGATACAGCTTTCAATGTGTACATAAGAGATACCTTAGACAACAAACTGGACTGGAACACCATGCAAATCCTAACCGCCAGCCACAGCTACCAAATGACCATGAATGATGGTAACAAATGTTTGTTTACGTTGCGCAACATTAACCTCGTTGACAGCACCA